>JBIOZN010000115.1:0-4176 GCA_044871175.1 Acidimicrobiales bacterium
CGGACTCGACGCCGCCGGGGTGGGCGCCGGACTCGGGCGCGATGGGGCCGGCGGCCGCAGGCTCGCCGGCGGGCGCCGTGTCGGTGCCGCTGGGTCGGCGGGCGGCAGGCTCGGCGGCGGGGGCCGTCTCGACGCCGATGGATCGGGCGGCGGCGGGCTCGCTGGCGGGCGCCCGGCCGCCGGCGGCCGCCGGCTCGACGCCACCAGCCGCGAGGTCGGGCTGCGCGGCAACATCTGGCGTGACGCCGGTCTGACGGGCGGCAACGGGCTGGCTGACGTCGGGACCGGCGGGGCCCGGCTCCGCACCCTCCGGGCGCGCGGCGGGCTCGGTGACGGCCGGACCGACCGGGCGGTCGCCCGGCCCGCCGGCCGGGGTGGCGGCGGCGGGAGCGAGGGGGCGGTCGACATCGGGCCCCGTGGGCCGGTCGACGGGCGTCGGCGCGACGCCGGGCACCGCCCCGGCGACGGGCACCGCCTCGGCGACGGGCACCGCCTCGACCAGGGGCGCCGTCTCGGGGGCCGGGCCGGTGGGGGTCGCCCCGTCGCCTGCCTCCGCGGCCCGAGCCGGGCGGCGTCCGCCCTTCTTCGGTTCTTCCGGCTGCACGTCACGGCGGAGCCCGTCACGCTCGGCCCGTCGGCGGACGCGGTCGGCCTGGGCCTCCTCGATGGAGGAGGAGTGGCTCTTCACGCCGATGCCCAGCGCGACCGCCAGGTCGAGCGTCTCTTTGTTGGTGAGCCCCAGCTCCTTGGCCAGCTCGTGGAGCCGGATCTTTCCTGCCACGGACGCGGTCAGCCTTTCGAAGGTGTCAGAGAATGGCCCGGAGGTGCAGCCACCGGACCGGCGGAACAGCTTTCCATGCTACGGCCTGCGAGGTCGATGGCGTTCAGCGCCGCCATGAGCCGCTCCTCGGCGCCCGGAACAAGGTCGGAGCGCAACGCCCGGCCGAACGCCCGCCGCCGCCTCGCCGTGCGGGCGCACTCGGCCGCCGACGCCCGGCAGAGCCACGCCCCCCGGCCCGGCGCGGTGCGAGAAAGGATCAGCTCACCCTTCGCCGTGGCCGCCACCCGCACCAGCTCGCGCGCGGGCGCCCGGCGACGGCACCCCACGCAGGTGCGCGTGGGCTCAGCCGTCGGCGCCGCCTTCGTCGGCGGCGCCGGCTCCTACGTCGTCAACGCCGGCGCCCTCGCCGGCGGCAGCCGCGTCGGCGGCGGCGGTCGCGTCGGCGGCGGCGGTCGCGTCGGCGGCGGCGGCGGTCGCGTCGGCGGCGGCGGCGGTCGCGTCGGCGGCGCCGTCGGCGTTGGCGGCGGCGTCGCCCTCGGGCACCTCGTCGGCCGCCGCCGGGACGTCCCGCTCACCCTCGGCCCACGCCTCGGCGGTGATGACGTCGCCCCCGGGGGTGTGGAACTCCATGGCGCCGGTGTCGGGGTTCTCGACCCACTCACCCTCGGCGTAATCGCCGCCGTCGTCGTAGCCGCCCGCTTCCTCCTCGGCCAGCTGGGTCTCGCTCTTGATGTCGACCCGGGTGCCGGTGAGGCGCGCCGCCAGGCGGGCGTTCTGGCCCTCCTTCCCGATGGCCAGCGACAGCTGGTAGTCGGGCACGATGACCTCGGCGCCCATCCGGCCCTCGCCGGTGTCGTAGATCCGGACCTCCTTCACCTTGGCGGGGCTGAGCGCCTTGGCCACGAAGTCGGCCAGGTCCTCACTGAAGGGGACGATGTCGATCTTCTCGCCCCGCAGCTCGTTGACGACCATGCGGACGCGGGCGCCCCGCGCCCCGACGCACGCGCCGACGGGGTCGACGTTGTGGTCGTTGGACCACACGGCGATCTTGGTGCGGTGCCCCGGCTCGCGGGCGCAGGCCTTGATCTCGACGATGCCGTCGGCGATCTCGGGCACCTCCAACTCGAACAGGCGCTTGATGAGGCCGGGGTGCGTGCGGGACACGACGATCTGGGGGCCCTTGGCGGTGCGCCGCACCTCGACGATGTAGGCCTTCAAACGAGTGCCGGGCTCGGGCCGCTCGTAGGGCACCTGCTCGGCCTGGGGCAGCAGCGCCTCCACCTTGCCCAGGTCGAGCAAGGTGTAGCGGCTGTCGGACTGCTGGATGATGCCGGTGACGATGTCGCCCTCGCGGTTGGCGTACTCCTCGAACTTGCGCTCGCGCTCGACCTCCCGGATGCGCTGGGTCATGACCTGGCGGAAGGTCTGGGCGGCGATGCGCCCGAAGTTCTCGGGTGTGTCGTCGCGCGGGTTGACCCAGTTGCCCTCCTCGTCGATGTCGTAGGCGATGACGCGGATGTCGAAGTTGGAGGCGTCGATCTCGACCTCGGCCTCGTCGGCGGCACCGGGGCGGCGCTTGTAGGCCGACACGAGCGCGTCGGCCAGGACCTGCAGCAGCAGGTCCTCGCTGATGCCCTTCTCGGCCGCCAGCAGCCGGACGGCCTCGGCCATGTCGATGTTCGCCGTCATCGTGCTCGTGCCTCCTCTTCGCTCTCTTCCTCTTCGCGCGCTTCGCTCGTCGCGTCGGCCCGCGGCGCCCGCCGCCGGGATGCCCCCGGCTTGGGTGCCGGCCCCCACTCGAACACCGTGCGGGCCCGCTCGATTTCGTCGTAGGCCAAGCGCCGTTCGCCCTCGGCACCGGACACGACGACGCCGTCGTCGCCCGCGCTCACGAGCACGCCTGCGACCCGGCGCTCGCCCTCGACGCCCGGCAAGGTGCGCAGCGCCACCTTCTCGCCCACCGCCCGGGCGAAGTGCGTCGGCGTGCGCAGCGTGCGCTCGAGCCCCGGGCTGGTGACCCCGAGCGTGTAGCGGCTGGGCATCGGGTCGTCGTGGTCGAGCGCCCGCGACACGTTGCGGGTGACCTCGGCCAATGTGTCGAGGTCGACACCGCCGGGCCGGTCGACCACGACCTTCAGGACGGGGCCGGTGTGCTCGAGGTCGTACAACTCGACCCCCAGGTCGGCGAGGATGGGCGCGACGAGCCGGGCGACGTGTTCGACGACCGTGCTCATGGCTGCCTCCTTCCTCTTCGACACGAAAGGCGTGGGCAGGGCCCACGCCTTCGAACGAACAAACGAACCGCTTCGATTGGCCGCACCAGTGTAGCGGGATCGGCCCCCGATCGCCCGGGGGCACCGGGGGTTTGCACCCTCAAGGCCCATAGTGGGCGCTCAAGGTGCAAACCGGTCAGTAGGCGCGGGCGACGACGGCGATCGTGTCGGCGTCGTCGTCGGAGGGCGGCAGGCTGTCGTCGGGCTGGCGCAGGCAGCGCACGGTGATCCCGGCCTCGCGCAGGCGTCCCTCGCCGTCGTCGGCCCGCAACGTCGCCCACCGGATGCGGGCGAAGCCCGACTCGACGGCGGCCGGCACGTCGTCGACCCGGTCGACGTCGACGGTGCGGCGGTCGCGCTCGGCGGTGGCGGCGGCGAGCATGTCGTCCTGGATGGTGTCGAGGAGCCCGGGGAGGCGGGCGGCGACGGCGTCGAGCGCCTGCGGCTCCTTCTCGCGCGTGTCGCGCCGTACCAGCGTGATGGTGCCCTCGGCCAGGTCGCGCGGGCCCACTTCGACCCGCACCGGGACGCCCTTCAGCTCCCAGTCGACGGCCCGGCGCCCGAAGCTCACGTCGACCCGGTCGTCGAGCTCGATCCGGACGCCGGCACCAGCCAGCTCACCCGCCAGCCGGGCCGCCGCCTCGCCGGCCCCGCCCTCGGCCTTGACGACCAGCACGACGACCTGCGTGGGGGCGATCCGGGGCGGGAGGCGCAGGCCGGCGTCGTCGCCGTGGCACATGATGAGGCCTCCCACCATCCGGGTGGAGCTGCCCCAGCTCGTCTGCCAGACGTACTCGAGACCGCCGGTGTCGGTGGAGAACTGCGTGCCGAAGGCCTTGGCGAAGTTCTGGCCCAGCTCGTGGCTGGTGCCCATCTGCAGCGCCTTGCCGTCGGCCATCATCGCCTCGACGGTGAGGGTGTTGATGGCGCCGGGGAAGCGCTCGCGGGCCGTCTTGCGCCCGGGCAGCACCGGGATGGCCAGCACCGACGTCATGAAATCGGCGTAGACGTCGGTGAGGATGCGGGCCGCGAAGTCGCGGGCCTCGGCCTCGGTGGCATGGCAGGTGTGGCCCTCCTGCCACAGGAACTCGGTGGTGCGCAGGAACAGCCGGGGCCGCAGCT
>JBIOZN010000116.1:0-7141 GCA_044871175.1 Acidimicrobiales bacterium
GCCTGCTCGACGTCTACGTCAGGCGTCTGCCCGACGAGGTGGCCGAGGCCGAGCGGGCCAAGTACGCCGGCGCCGGACGGGACGCGCTGTGGTTCGCGTGGGCCGGTTCCCGCCGTCCGGGGGAGCCGCACTACTACCGCCTGCAGGCGCCCCGCCTCCTGGTCGAGTACGACAACGCCCAGGACGGCGCCGATCACGTCCACACGGTGTGGCGCGACCCCGAGAACGACTTCGGCGGCGACGTGCTCGGCGCCCACTACCGCTCGGCGCACTGACCGCCCGAGCCCGGCACCCCGCGCTCCGGGTCGCTGGGGTCGAGCACTGACGGGCCGTCGTCGCGGCGCCGTCGCTTTAGGCTCGGGCGGTGCCTCTGAAATGCGCCCGGCGAGCCGACGTGGCGCCGTTCTACGTCATGGAGGTCATGAAGGCGGCGGCGCGCCGGGAAGCCACGGGCGCCGCGGTCCTCCACCTCGAGGTCGGCCAGCCGTCCACCCCCGCGCCCGCCGCCGCGCGGGCGGCCGCCCACGCCGCCCTCGACCGCGATCGCCTGGGCTACACCGACGCCCTGGGCCTTCCCGAGCTCCGCCGCGCCATCGCCGCCCGCTACGCCGAGCGCCACGATGTGGACGTGGCCCCCGAGCGGGTGATGGTGACGGCCGGGGCCTCGGGTGCCTGCGTGCTTGCCTTCCTGGCCGCCTTCGAGGTGGGCGACCGCGTGGCCGTGGCCGAGCCCGGGTACCCCTGCTACCGGAACATGCTCACCGCCTCCGGGGTTGAACCCGTGGGCGTCCCGGTGGGGCCCGACACCGACTTCAAGCTCACGCCGGCGAGCCTGGAAGCGGCCGGGCCCCTCGACGGCGTCGTGGTGGGCAGCCCGGCCAACCCCACCGGAACGGTGTTCGACGCCGGCGAGCTCGAGGCGGTGGCGGCCTGGTGCGGCCGCAACGGGACGCGGCTGGTGGCCGACGAGATCTACCACGGGATCACCTACGAGCGGCCGGCCCCGACGGCCGCGCCCCACACCGAGCACGTCGTCGTCAACAGCTTCTCCAAGTACTTCTCGATGACGGGATGGCGCGTCGGCTGGCTGCTCGCGCCCGACGACCTCCACGACGCGCTCGAACGCCTGGCCCAGAACCTGTACATCTCCCCGCCGACGCTGGCCCAGCACGCCGCCCTGGCCGCGCTGAACTGCTCGCCCGAGCTCGACGGGCACGTGGCGCGCTACGCCCACAACCGTGAGGTGCTGCTGGCCGGCCTGGGCGCGGCCGGCATCCACCGGTGCGCCCCGCCCGACGGCGCCTTCTACCTCTACGCCGACGTCTCCCACCTCACCGCCGACAGCCAGGCCCTGTGCCAGACCTGGCTGGACGAGCTCGGAGTGGCGGTGACGTCGGGTATCGACTTCGACCCGCTGCGGGGCCACCGGTTCGTCCGGTTCTCGTTCTGCGGGGCCACCGACGAGATGGTGGAGGCGGCCGCCCGCATCCGCCGCTGGGCCGCGGGCCGGCGTCCACGGCCTCACGTCGAGGCTGTCGGCTCCCGCCACATGGGCCACACCGGCGGGCTGTCGTCCACGGTCACCTCGGCGGACGCGACGAACCCGAACCGCTCGTAGAGCGCCCGGCTGCGCTCGCTGCTCGCCTCGAGGTAGGCCGGCGCCCCTTGGTCGTCGGCGTCGGCCAGGGTGTGCGCCAGCAGCGCCCCGCCGACCCCGCCGCCCTGGCCCGACGGTGCGACCCCGATGGCCTGGAGGTACCAGTGCGACGCGGTGGGGTGGTGCTGGGACATCGCCGCGTTCAGTGCCGAGAGGCGAGCGAAGTCGCCCTCCAGGGCGGCCACGAAGGCGCCGCCGCGCGCGTGCCAGAACGCGTCGTCGAGCAGCTCTCCTGGGCGGAGCCAGAGGGCGGCGCCGTCGCCTCCCTGGGTCAGGGTGGACGCTCGCCGGGGCAGGTAGCCCTCGCCCGCCAAGAACCGCCACAGGCCCTCCAGGCGTCGCACCCTCGTGGCCTCATCGGGCCACACCCACATCATCATCGGGTCGCGCGTGAAGGCGCCCGTGAGCACGCGCACGACGGCGTCGAGATCGGCGGCGCGGGCGAGGCGAACCGCTCCCGTCACGACGGCGAGCCGGGGGCGGTCGCGTCCAGCGGCACGCACGACGGCCCGGCGTCGGGACGGCCGGCGACGCGGTGCAGGATGGCGCTCTCGACCCGGATCCGCACCCCGCCCAGGCCGGTGTGGTCGGGCTCGCCGTCCACCTGGCCGGTGCCGTCCACGATGAGCTGGTAGTCGGCGCCGTCGCGCATCCAGGTGAGCGTGAGGGCCGGGTTGGCGCGCAGATTCTGCTGGGTCCGGGGGCCGGCGTGCACGGCCAGATGGTCGGGCTCGACGCTGACCAGCACCGAGCCGACGTGCGGCCGCCCCGCCTCACTCACCGTCACCAGGGTCGCCAGCGGGCCGAACTCGCCGATGCGGGCGGACACGTCGGCGAGGCCGACCGGGCGGGACACCGGGCCGAGGTTACGGCGCCGGCGGCGCGGCGCCCAGGGCGCCGACGGATCGGGCCAGGGCGCCCACGAATCAGGCCAGGGCACCGACGGATCAGGCCGGGGCGCCGAAGGATCAGGCCAGGGCGCCCACGCATCAGGCCAGGGCGCCGACGAATCAGGCCGGGGCGCCGCGGACCAGGCCAGGGCGCGAACGGGATCAGGCCAGGGCGCCGACGGATCAGGCCGGGGCGCCGACGGATCAGGCCAGGCACCGAAGGATCAGGCCAGGGCGGCCAGCTCGGGGATGCCGGCCAGGGTCCGCAGGCAGCGCTGCCGGGTCGGGCCGAGGCTCCCGACGGGAACGCCCAGCTCACGGGCGGCGTCGGCATAGGGCGTCTCCTGCCAGACCAGCACGTCGAGCATGCGGCGGTGGCGGGCCGACAGGCGGCCGACGGCTCGCTGGACGGCCCCGCGGCGCTCGGCGGCCACCAGCTCGTCGGCCGGGTCGGGCGTGCCGGTGGCGGCCTCGTCGACCGCCTCGACGGGGACCGCTCGCCCCGACCGCTGCTGGGTGCGCCAGCTCTCACGCCGGGCGGTGATCACCACCCAGCCCGCCACCCGCTCGGGCTGGCGCAGGCGGGGCAGGTGCTCGAACAGGCGCAGCCACACCGTCTGGGCCACGTCGGCGACGTCGGCGGGGCGCACGCCACACCCGCGCACGACGGAGGTGACGAGGGGAGCGAACCGGCGCACCAGCTCCTCCCAGGCGGCGGGGCTGCCGGCCTGGGCCCGGGCCACCAGCTCGGCGTGCTCCAGCTCGGCCAGGGCGCTCGCTCGTGCCATCTCGTCCACCCCTCTCCGGGTCCCGACCGGGTCGATCGGCTGAAGAGAGGTGTACGCAGGGGGCGCGAACGTGTCGCGAGTCGCGCGTTAAGGCGGGGCACTTCGGCTTCTGTGACGACTTCGGGTCGTCCTGCGACCCGGAGTCTCCACAGACACCGCGCCGGGGGCCACCCGGGGCCCTTTCCGCCCGAGTGGTGAGGCCGCGCGCCGGCTACAGCACGCGTTCCACGTCGACGCCCACGTCCAGCTCCTGGGACGTGGCCGGGCCGTAGACGATCCCCCGCACGGGCGACACGTCGCCGTAGTCGCGTCCCCAGGCGACGGTGACGTGGCGCTGGGGCGGGGCGTGGTCGTTGGTCGGGTCGCAGTCGAGCCAGCCCCGGCCCGGGATCCACACCGAGCACCAGGCGTGGGAGGCGTCGGCGCCCACCAGGCGGGGCCGCCCCGGAGGCGGGTTGGTCTCGATGTAGCCGCTGACGTAGCGGGCGGCCAGCCCGAGCGAGCGCAGGCACCCGATCATCAGGTGGGCGAAGTCCTGGCAGACGCCGCGGCGGGCGTCGAGCACGTCGGCCAGGGGCGTGCTCACGTCGCTGAAGGACGGGTCGAAGGCGAAGTCGGCGTAGATCTGGCCGGTGAGGGCCACCGCCGCCTCGTCCAGCGGGCGACCGGGCGCGAAGGCGGCGGCGGCGTAGTCGGCCAGTTCGAGGGAGGGCTCCACCAGCGGCGAGTCGAGGGCCAGCTGGCGGGCCTCGATGGCGTCGGCCGAATGGAGCTGGGGGAGCGCGGCCGCCACCCGTTCCCACGCCGGTGCCTGCCCCTCGCCGGCCCAGGACGGGGGCGGGAAGACGGTGACCTCGGAGCGGGAGGTGACGACGAGCGAGTCGGCCGGGCCGGGCACGAGCAGGTAGGTCGTGATGTTCCCGAACAGGTCGAGGTGGTCGATCCGATGGTCGGGCGGCGGTGACAGCTCGAGCGTGGCCTCGTGCACCTGCTGGGTCGGCGTGGCCCGGGGCAGCAGGTGGGCGACGTGGTGCCCGACGGTGAGCGGTGCCCCGTACTGGTAGGAGGTCCGGTGGGTGACGCGGTAGCGCCGCCGACTCGCCTCATCGTTGGGTTCGGGGGATGCGGTCACCGGCGGCGGGCGGCGGCCATCAGGCCTCCCAGCGGCGGCCGGGGAGGCCGGCGCGATCGGTGAACCAGGTGGTGGCCAGGCGGGGACCGAGCTCCAGCAGCGGCCCCCGCACGGCCAGCACGAGGGCGTCGAGGCGGGCCCGGCGGCCGTCGACCACCTCCCGGAGGTCGACGCGGTCGCGCTCGAGCACCGCCCGGGCGGCGCCGTCGACCAGCGCCATCGTGGTGGCCGCCTCGGACCGGTCCCGCCAGGGCAGGGCGGCCAGGTGCTCGCGCAGGCGGTCGAGGCAGGGCGTGACCCCGCGCGGGTTGGCCTCGTCGGCCAGCAGCAGCTCGACCACCTGCTCCAGGTCGACGTCGCTGCGGAACCGGCGCCGGTACACCACCAGGCTGTCGTGAGCTTCGAGGATGACCTCCCCCAGGGTGGCGGTGACCGGCTCGGGCAGGGCCCGCCCGAGGGTCGCCTCCACCGTGGCCGTCACCAGCAAAGCCCGTTCGAGGCGCCGGCCGAGGTCGAGGAACCGCCAACCCGGGCCCCGGGTCATGCTCTCGTCCTCCAGCCCGGCCAGGGCCATGAGCGCCACCAGCACCCGGTCGAGGCGGTCGACCACGTCGGGCAGCCCCTCGATGTCGAGTCGTCCGGCCCCGGCCACCAGGCCGGCGTGTTCGGTGCCGAGCTGGCCGAGCAGGCGCCACGTGCCCCCCGACAGGTACTCCCGCACGGTGACGGTGGCCGCGAGCATGTGGTCGAGGCTGTCGGCCAGCGCGCCCCGGCCCCCCGCCAAGGCCCCGTCGACCTCGGCCACCAGGTCACCCGAGTCGGCCTCGGCGGGAGGCGGCCGGCGCCCGGCGCCGCTGGCTGCGCGCAGCCCGGCGACGGCGGCCGCCAGCCCGTCGGCCCCGCCCAGCTCGTCGAGCTCGGGCGACTGCTCCCAGCGGGACACCACCACCCGAGCCAGCCGGGCGGTCTGTTCGGCGCGCTCGGCGTTGCGGCCGATCCAGTGGAGCGCCTCGGCCACCCGCGTGGGCAGCGACGAGCGCAGGTCGACCTGGGGCAGGGCGATCTCGACGCGCCGGCCGCCGCCCTCGCGCCCGGCGCCCGGCGGCGCCTGCACCCACACGTCCTTGGCCGGGCCCGTCGACTCCGTGAGCACGGGCACCGAGGGGCCCACCACCCGGGCCAGCCCGCCGGGCAGGACCTCCCAGCCGCCGGGGGTGGCGGCCAGCAGGACGCGCAGCACGACGCTGCCGGGCACGACCTCGTCCTCCCCCGCCGCCAGCGTGGGCACGGTGGCCAGCTCGAGGCGATCCTGGGCCGCGACCCGGTGCGGGCGGGTGAGGATGCACCGGCGCCACTCCTCCCGGCCGGCCTCGTCCAGGGCGCCGCCGAACACCGTCCGGCCGGCGACCGGGTCGAGCTCGTGCAGGACCAGCTCGTCCAGGTGGGCCAGCACGTGGTCGCGGGCCTCGGCCTCGCCGCACCACCAGGTGGGCACCGTGGGCAGGACCAATCCCTCGCCCAGCAGGCGGCCGGCCAGCGCCGGCAGCGCGGGCGCCAGGGCCAGCGTCTCGGCCGCGCCCGACCCGCTGGGGTTGGCCACCCCCACCCGGCCCTCGCGCTGGGCCTGGATGAGGCCGGGCACGCCCGGCGCCGTGCGCGGACCCCGCTCGGCCTCCAGCGGATCGGCGCTCAGGTCGTCGAGGCGGCGGAGCACCACGTCCACCGGTTCGAGCCCGCCCAGGGCCCGCAGCCACACCCGCCCGCCTCGCACCGTGAGGTCGGGGCCCTCGGCCAGGTGGTAGCCGAGGTGGGCGGCAGGAACGAGTGCTCGAAGTAGTGCCGGTGGGGGAAGCCGGGCGACAGGATCACGACCCGGGGGCTGACCCGATCAGCCGGAGCCTCGGCCGCCAGGGTGGTGCGCACGGAGCGGGTGAACGGCGTGAGCGGCAGCACCGGCTCGTCGCGCAGGCCCTCGGCCAGGGTGAGGGCCAGCACCCGCCGGGTGACGAGGGCGTACCCCAGCCCGGCGGGGGCGTCGGTGCGGTCGCGCAGCACGGCCAGGCGGCCGTCGGCCGTGCGCACCACGTCGGCGCCGTAGAACCGCAGCCGGGTCGGGGGAACACCGCCGGCGTGGGGATCGCCACCATCGCTCGCTCCCGCGCCGGCGGGGGCGGCGGCCACGGCGCGCTGGTAGCCGCGGTAGCCGAACACGGCCTCGGGGGCCAGCCACCCCTCGGTGAACGAACGGCGGGGGCCGTAGAGGTCGGCCAGCACGGCCTCGAGCAGCCGGGCGCGCTGGACCAGCCCGGCGGCCAGGTGCTCCCACTCCGCGGCCCCGAGCACGAACGGGATGGGGTCCACCGGCCACGGCTCGGAGCGGCGGGCGGCGACCGCGTCCGACGATGCCGCCGCCGGACGGTTGCCGGCGGGCGCGGCCCCCGCGCCCGGATTGCGGGGCCGGGACTCCCCGTGCAGCACGTGGCTGGCGCCCTCGGCCAGCAGCAGCCGCTCGGCCCGCTGGCGCCGGCGGGCCAGCTCCCCGGGCGGCAGGGCGTCGAGGGCGGCCACCAGGGGCTGCCAGGCGGCCCGGACCCGGCCCGCCGGGTCGATCAGCTCGTCGTAGCCCCCGGGCGGCGGGCGGTAGGCCAGGGCGCCGGCGCCGGCGCCCACCCTC
>JBIOZN010000117.1:0-9248 GCA_044871175.1 Acidimicrobiales bacterium
GGGACTCCTGGCGGTCGGCCCACGGGTCGTCCTGGGACAGCCCCCCCGACATCGTTGCCAGCATCCGCAGGGTGGGCACCGGGGAATCGGGGGTCGGCCGACGGAAGCCGTCGCCGGCGAGGGCGGGGATGAAGTCGGTGATCGGCGCATCGAGCGCCAGCCGGCCCCGGTCCCGCAGCACGAGCATGGTCGCCGCCGTGAAGCTCTTGGTGACCGAAGCGAGCCGGTAGGCGGTGTCGGCGGACGGGGCGGTGCCCTGTCCGTCGAGGTCGCCGAACCCGCCGCTGTCGACCAGGCCGCCCCCGGCGACCACGCCGTAGACGGTGCTGGGCGCGGCCGCCTCGGCGTGGCGCCGGGCGAAGCGCTCGCGCACCCTGCCCAGCGCCGCGGCTGACGGGACGGGACCACCGCCGGCGGCCACGGCCGGAGCGTACCGGTGACACCAGGTGCCACCCAGGGTCCTCGGACGCCCCGGTTCCGTACCCATCACGGATGCCGGCGGGAAGGCGCCGTCGTACCTTCGCCGAGCGGGCCGCCAGTCGGTGCCGCACCGTCCCTGACGTCGCGTGCCACTGGAGGCCGTTCGTGACCGCCACCCCCACCAACACCCCCTCGGCCGACGCGCCGGGAACGCTCCCCCCGCCGGCGCCGCCCGCGTCGGCGCCGCCGCCGCCCGACATCCCCGCCGCCGCTCCTATCGCCGATGACGCCGCGACCGCGGCTCCAGCGGCCGCCGCGGCTTCCGTCCCCCAGGCGGCCGCGGACGCCCCCGCGGCGGCCGGCCCCGCGCCCGAGGCTCCGGCCGACGCACGCCCTGCGGCTCCCCCGGCCGCCGACGCCCCCGCCGCCGGCGATCCGTCGACTGCCGCGACCAGCGCGGCCGACGCCCCGGCGGCCCCGGCGTCGGGCGGCCCCGCCTCGCCCACCGGGCGCAAGTTCCCGTGGTGGATCATCGCCATCGCCGCCGCCCTGGTGGCCGTGGCGGGCGTGATCGTGTTCGTCGTGACCCGTGACGGTGGCGACGACGCCGCCCTGGCCCCGCCGCCCAACGTCGTCAACGTGGCCGGCACCTCCGCCATCCAGGCCCTGACCAACGCCGGCTTCACCACCGACCCCGCCACCGCCTCCGTCGACCCGTGCGATGCCCCCGTCGCCACCCAGGCCGTCGACGGCACCAAGGTCACGCTGACCTTCGCCGCCTGCAACCAGGTCCGCCCGGTCCCCAACCTGCTCACCTTCCGGGCGCGCGCCCTGGTGGGCGTGAGCGCCCAGCGGCTCGGCTTCCAGGTGGAGGTCGTCCAGGTGGGCACGGCCCAGGCGTGCAACCCGCCGATCACGGCGCAGGCGCCGGCGCCGGGCACGCGCACCAATCGCGACTCGACCATCGTGGTCGCCATCCCCGCCGAGCCCGATGGCTGCAACATCGTGAACACGCTCCCGCCCGAGAACGGCCGCACGGGGGCCTTCTTCGCTCCCGTCGGCCCCTGACGCACGGCCCGTCGACACGGTGTTCGAACCCTCGATCCTGCTCGGGCTGCTGGGCGGCGGTGTGATCGCCGCCGCCCTCGGCCTGGCCGTCGGGCTCTGCTACCCACCGGACACCGCCCTGCGGCGGGCGCTGGAAGCGGGCCTCGTCGCCTTCTTCGGCGGCTTCCTCGCCCACGCCTTCATCGACATCCTGCTCGAGCTGGGCGACAACAGCGACAAGGCCAGCCTGCTCGTGGGCCGCGGCGAACCACAACGGTGCGCGCCGTTACTTCTGCTCGTTCTGCTGGCCCGAGATCGCCGTGGTGGTGGCCTCGGTGCCGTTCTTCTCCGTGGCGGTGTCGGCTCGGCCGACGGCGACCGCCAGCACGCTCGCCTGAGGCCCCCCGGGAGCCGCTCAATGCACAGGTCGCCCGGCCCGGGGCGGGGCGACCGGGGGCTTCGAGCTCCACGGGAAGTCGATCCAGCGGTCGGTGCGGCGCCACACGTACCGGCACCGCACCGCCGACTGCGGTTTCTCGTACAGCACGGCGGCGCGCACCTCGGCCACCTTGCCGGTGCAGAAGCGCTGGACGGCCGCCAGGGTGTGGCCGGTGTCGGCCACGTCGTCGGCGATGAGCACCCGGGCATCGCTCACGTCGACCAGCTCGGGCGTGGGCGGCAGGATCATGGGGACTTCGAGGCGCTCGTCGACGCCCGTGTAGTACTCCACGTTCATCGTGTAGAGGTTCTTGATCGACAGCGCGTACCCGAGGGCGCCGGCCACCAGCAGCCCGCCCCGGGCGATGCCCAAGATGATGTCGGGGTCGTAGGCGTCGTCGTGCACCATGGCGGCGAGGGCGCGCGCCGCCTGGCCGAACTGCTCCCACTCCAGCACCTCACGCGCCTGGCTTACCGCCGGCGAACCTACCGGCCGGGGGGCGGCGCCCCCGCGGGCGCCACTGGTGTCGCCTGCAGGCTTGTGCAACACTTCACGTTCTCTCTCACCCCGGAGAGTGATCGGCGGCCGTTCCCGGGAGGCCTTCACCCATGACGACAGCGAGGCACGGCCCCAAGTTGCTCATCCTCGGCAAGCAGGGGTCGGGGAAAGGCACCCAAGGCGCTCGCCTCGCCGCCCACCTGGGCGTCCGCCACCTCGCCACCGGCGACATGCTGCGGGCCGCCGTCCACGCCGGCACGCCGCTCGGGCGTGAGGTCGCCACCGTGCTGGCCGCCGGCGAGCTGGTGTCCGACGAGCTCATGCTCGACGTCCTCGATGCCCGCCTGAACACGCCCGACGTCATCTGGCACGGCTTCCTGCTCGACGGCTTCCCGCGCACGCTGGCCCAGGCCGAGAGCCTCCTCGAGCGATTGGGCCCCGACGGGATCGACGCCGCCGTCGAGCTCGAGCTGGCCACCGAGATCGCCGTCGAACGCCTCCTGGCCCGCGCCCGCGAGGACGACCGGCCCGAGGCCATCGCCCGACGGCTCGCGCTGTACGAGCGCCAGACCGTGCCCGTGTCAGCCCTGTTCGACCGCCTCGACGTCCTCCTGCGCGTCGACGGGAACGGTACGCCCGACGAGGTCTTCGACCGGGTGCGCGGCGTTCTCGACCCCGTGCTCTGGGGCACCGACTCGGCCGTCGGCTGATCTTTCGCGCCGCCCGGGGCCCGCGCGCAACCGTCGCACGATCGTCAACCGCCTCGCGTTGACGCGAAGTCAACAGCGTGCCTACGGTGCCGCCGCCGGGCCGGGGGAGGCCCGGATCGACAGGGGGGAGACACGTGCAGCACCACACCCACCGCTTTCGCCGTGCGCCCGGGCGGCTCCTGCTCGCTGTGTTGGTGGCCCTCGGCCTCACCGCGGCGGCGTGCGGGGGCGACGACGACGACAACGGGGGCGGCGGGGCGGCCACCACGACGGGAGGCGCCACCACCAGCGCGTCGAGCGCTGCCACCGCGACGGGGGGGCCCGCCTCCACGGCGGCCAGCACCACGGCCGCGCCCGGTGAGGGAGAACCCCAGCGGGGCGGCAAGCTCACCATGGGCGTCGAAGCCGACACGGCCAACCCCTGGACGCCGGCCAACATGGTGTGCGCCGTCTCCTGCCACCAGGTCGCCCGGTCCGTGTACGACCCGCTGACCCTGCCCGATGCCGACGGCACGGTCGAGCCCTACCTGGCCCAATCGGTGCAGTCCAACGCCGACTACACCCAGTGGACGATCAGCGTGCGCCCGGGCGTCTCGTTCCACGACGGCACCCCCCTCGACGGGGCCGCGGTGGTGGACAACCTCGAACGCCAGCGCAAGTCGTTCCTCACGGGCAAGGCCCTGGCCGACGTCACCGGCGTCGAGGTGTCTCCGTCCGATCCCGCCACCGTGGTGGTCACCGTGGGCCGTCCCTGGGTCGACTTCCCGATCTACCTCGCCGGCCAGATCGGCTACATCGCCTCGCCCACCTGGCTGGCGGCGGTGGACGCCGACCCCACCAAGGCCACTCAACCGGTGGGCACGGGGCCGTTCGTGTTCGAGAGCTACAAGCCGGGTGAGAGCTTCACCGCCAGGCGCAACCCGAACTACTGGAATCAGCCCTATCCCTACCTCGACGAGGTCGAGTACCGGCCCGTCATCGACGCCCTCACCCGCCAGAACGCGCTCGAGGCGGGCGACATCCAGCTGCTCCACACCACCAACGGGGCGTCGATCAACGACTTCCGCCAGGAGTCGGACAAGTTCCCGATGTTGGAGACCAACACCTTCGGCGAGACCAATTACGAGCTGCTGAACGTGGGCCAGCCCGACTCACCCCTGGCCGATCGGCGGGTCCGGTGCGCCCTCGCCAACGCGCAGGACGTCCCCGCCATCATCGACAAGGTCGAAGACGGTGTCCTCGACATCGCCAACAGCCCGTTCTCCCAGGGCCAGGCCGGCCACTCCGACGACACCGGCTACCCGACGAAGCAGAACATGGACGAAGCCAAACGCCTCATCGCCGACTACAAGGCCGAGCATCCGGGGCCGATCACGCTGGCGCTGTCGACCACCCCCGACGAGACCAACCAGGTCATCTCCCAGGCCCAGGCGCAGTGGTTCCAGGAAGCGGGCATCGACGAGGTGACGATCAGCACGGTGGAGCAGGGCCAGTTCATCGGCCTGGCCCTGCAGGGCGACTTCCAGTCGTTCTTCTGGCGCAACCACGGCGGCGCGCTGCTGGATCAGCAGTACGTCTGGTGGCACTCGTCCAATGCCCTGCCGTTCGGCCAGTTGGCGCTCAACTTCGGCCGCATCAAGGACCCGGTCATCGACCAGGCCCTCGACGCCAACCGCGGGGAAACCGACCCGACCAAGAAGGCGCAGTACGCCGACACAATCGCCCGGCAATTCGCCTCCGAGTGCTACAACCTCTGGTTCTGGTACACCCGTTGGGGCCTGGCCCACACGCCCCAGGTGCACGGCCTCGACGCCTTCGTCCTGCCCAGCGGCAGCCGCGCCCAGCTCGGCGCCGGCATCTCGGGCACGTTCAACGTCAACGGCGTGTGGCTCGACCAGTGAACGGCTGAGCGGGCCATGAGATACGTCGGCCAGCAGCTGCTCCGGCTCGTGCTGGTGCTGCTCGTGGTGACGTTCCTCGCCTCGATGGCGCTGCGGTTCCTGCCCGGCGACCCGGCCGTGCTGAAGGCCGGACCGGGCGCCAGCGAGGAGCAGGTCGCGGCCGTGCGCGAGGACCTCGGCCTCGACGACCCAATTCCCGTCCAGTACCTGAAATGGCTGGGCGACCTGCTGCACGGCGACTTCGGCGTCTCCTTCGCCTACAACGTCCCCATCTGGCAACTGGTCAAGGATCGCCTGCCGGTGTCGCTGGTGGTGATGGTGTACGCCCAGGTGCTGGCGCTCGTCTTCGCCGTGCCGCTGGCCGTGTGGGCGGCGTATCGCAACGGGCGGCCCTTCGATCGCGTCGCCAACACCGGCGCCTTCGTGCTGCTGTGCACGCCCAGCCTCGTGCTCGGCGTGATCCTCGCCCTCATCTTCGCGGCGCGATTGCACTGGTTCCCGGCCACCAGCCGTTACGTCTCGGTTTTCGACGATCCCGTCGCGCACTTCAAGAACTACGCGCTGCCGGTGATCACCCTCGCCGCCGGGCTGTTCGGGGGTTATTTCCGGCTCTTGCGCGCCGACATGAGCACGACGCTGCAGCACGATTTCATCACCCTGGCCCGGGCCAAGGGCATGCCGACCCGCACGATCCTGTTCCGGCACGCGCTGCGCCCGTCGTCGTTCTCGCTGATCACGGCCGCCGCCGTGAACATCGGGGCGCTCATCGGTGGCGCTTTCATCGTCGAGTACCTCTTCCAACTCAACGGCATGGCCCTGCTCACGATCGACGCCGTCAGCCGGCGGGACTATGCCGTGGTGCAGGTGTGCGTGGCCGTGTTCGCGCTCATCTTCGTCTTCGCCAATTTCGTCGTCGACCTGCTGTACGCCGTGCTCGATCCGCGCGTCCGTCACGCCCGAGCGCTCGCCTGACGGAAAGCCGACGCGCATGGCCATCGACACCTCCACCCTCGTCACGACCGACAGCACCGGGACGCCACCCGCCGCCGAGCACGCCGCCGCCGTTCCCGGGGGGGTCGGCCGGCGACGCCGCCTCGGGGTGCTGCCGCGGCTCGCCATCGGCTGGCTCGTGCTGCTGGGGTTCTGCGCCGTGTTCGCCCGGTTCCTGCCCTTCGTGCACAGCTACTCCGAGGGCACCGTGCTGGACAGCAAGCTGGCGCCGAGTGGCGCGCACTGGTTCGGCACCGACCGCAACGGGCGCGACGTCTTCTCCCGCTGTGTCTACGGCGCCCGCATGTCGCTCGCCATCGGGTTCTTCGCCACCGCGATCGGCCTGGGCATCGGCGGCACGCTCGGCCTGCTCGCCGGCTACTACCGCCGCCGCGTGGACGGGGTGTTGGGCACGTTCTTCGACATCCTGCTCGCCTTCCCGCCCCTGCTGCTGGCCCTCGCCATCGTGGTGTTCTGGGGCAACACCACGTCCACCCTCGGGCTGGCCGTTCGCGTCGTGCTGGCGCTGTCGATCGTGTCCATCGCCCCTCTGGGGCGGCTGGTGCGGGCCAACACGATGGTGTACTCCCAGCGCGAGTTCGTGCTGGCCGCCCGCGGCATCGGCGCCAGCAACCGCCGCATCCTGTTCCGGGAGGTGCTGCCCAACGTGGTGCCGCCGGTGCTGACGTTCGCCCTGACGGCCCTGGCGGTGTTGATCGTGGCCGAGGCGTCGCTGGCCTTCATCGGCATCAGCGTCGGCACCAGCTTTCCCACCTGGGGGTTCATGATCGACGAAGGGCGCACGGTGCTGGAGGACGCGTGGTGGATCTCGCTCTTCCCGGCCCTGGTGATGTTCCTCACCGTGTTCTCCATCAACGTCCTGGGCGACCGGCTCTCGGCCCGCTTCAACGTCAAGGAGATGATCGAGTGAGCCGGCGCGCCGCCGCCTACGAGAGCACGGGAAAGCGGGCGGTGGGCCCGCTCCTCGAGGTCGAGGACCTGCGCACCTGGTTCCACACCGACGCCGGTGTCGTGCGGGCGGTCGACGGCGTGAGCCTGCGCCTCGACCGGGGCAGCACGCTCGGGGTGGTGGGCGAGTCGGGGTCTGGGAAGACCATCCTGTCCCGCTCGATCATGGGACTGCTGCCCCGGCGGGGCACCGAGCGCCGCGGGACGGTGCGGTTCGAGGGCCAGGACATCTCGGGCTGGCCGGCGGCGCGCATGCAGGCGCTGTGGGGCCGCGAGATGGCCATGGTGTTCCAGGACCCGATGACCTCGCTCAACCCGGTGATGAAGGTCGGCCGCCAGATCACCGAGAGCCTGCGCTTCCATCTCGGCCAGTCCCGCCACGAGGCCGGCCAGACGGCCGAGCGCCTCCTGGCCGACGTCGGCATCCCCGAGCCCGCCCGGCGCGTGCACGAGTACCCCCACCAGTTGTCGGGCGGCATGCGCCAGCGGGTCACCATCGCCATCGCCCTGGCCTGCGGGCCCGCCCTGCTGTTCGCCGATGAGCCCACGACGGCCCTCGATGTCACCGTGCAGGCCCAGATCCTCGACCTGCTGGCCGCCCAGCAGCGGGACCGCAACATGTCGATGATCCTGGTCACCCACGACCTGGGCGTGGTGGCCGGGCGCACCGACGAGATCGCGGTGATGTACGCCGGCAAGATCGTCGAGCGGGCCCCGACGGCCGTGCTGTTCGCCCGCATGAAGATGCCCTACACCGAGGCGCTCGTGCAGTCGATCCCGCGGGTGGAGCATCCCAGCCACACCCGGCTGGAGGTCATCGGCGGGCGGCCGCCCAACCTCATGCACCCGCCGCCCGGGTGCCGGTTCGCCCCCCGCTGCCCGTACGCCCAGGACCGCTGCCGGGAGGAGGAGCCGCCCCTGCTGGAGGCCGAGACCCCCGGGCACCAGTACGCCTGTTGGTACCCGGTGGGCTCGCCCGAGTACCGAGAGATCAGGGCGCGGCGCCACGCCACCGGTGAGGACCTCGACGCCGTGCGCATCGCCGGGGGCGTGGCCTGATGGCGCGTCCGAGCGCGTGGGGCGTCACCTGATGGCCGGGTCGGGCACGGCCCACCTGCGCGCCGACGCCGATCCGCTCCTGCGGGTCGAGGACCTGGTCGTGGAGTTCCCGGTGGGCTCGACCGGCCTCAAGGTCCACGCCGTGTCCGGGGTCAGCTTCGACGTGCTTTCCGGCGAGACGCTGGGCCTGGTGGGTGAGTCGGGTTGTGGCAAGTCGACGACGGGGCGCGCCATCCTGCAGTTGCCCCGGCCGACGTCGGGCTCGGTGCGGTTCGACGGCATCGAGCTCACGACGTTGAAGGGCCAGGCGATGCGGGCCCTGCGCACCAACGCGCAGATGATCTTCCAGGACCCCATCTCCTCGCTCAACCCGCGGCGCACGGTGCGCGACATCGTCATGGAGCCGCTCAGCGTCTGGAAGATCGGCACCAAGGCCGAGCGCGAGGACCATGTCCGCCAGGTCCTCGACGACGTCGGCATCGACCCCGACCAGGCCGCCGACCGGCGGCCCCACCAGTTCTCCGGCGGCCAGTGCCAACGGATCTGCGTGGCGCGGGCGCTGGTGCTCGACCCCAAGCTCGTGATCTGCGACGAGCCCGTCTCGGCCCTCGACGTGAGCGTGCAGGCCCAGATCCTCAACCTGCTCGAGGCCATGAAGGCGCGCTACGGGCTCACCCTGGTGTTCATCGCCCACGACCTGGCCGTCGTGAAGAACGTGTCGGACCGGGTGTGCGTGATGTACCTGGGCAAGGTCTGCGAGGTCGCGCCGGCCGACGGGCTGTACGAGCGGCCCACCCACCACTACACGGCCGCGCTGTTGCAGGCCATCCCGGTGCCCGACCCGTCGGTGCGCCCCGACCCCGCCCGCCGCCTGCCCGGCGAGCTGCCCTCGCCCCTCGCACCGCCCAGCGGCTGCCGCTTCCGTACGCGCTGCCCGGCCGCCCAGGAGCGTTGCGCGGCCGAAGAACCACGGCTCCGCTCGGTGGGCCACGGCCACTACGTGGCCTGCCACTTCCCGATCGGGCACGACGAGGCACCGCCGGCGGTCCTCAACGGCGACGCGACCGGCGCCCAGGCCGGCTCGTCGGATGCCGGCACCCCGGTGGCCACCGCCACCACGACCGTCATCGACGGACCCTGATCGGGCCCTGGTGACGGCGCGCATGACCCCCAAGGGCAGCGTGCCGTCGGTGGCGCGCGCCCGCACCCGCCTCG
>JBIOZN010000118.1:0-2884 GCA_044871175.1 Acidimicrobiales bacterium
TCCCGCCTGGCGCCGGCGGTGCTGCGCCGCATCCCGCCCGGCCGCGTCACCGTGATCGCCGGGTTCGCCCTGGCCGGCGGGTTGGCGTTGCGCTCGCTCCCGACGACGTTGGCGTGGTTCGCCGTCACCCAGGTGGTGGCGGGCCTGATCGACGGCGTCCACGACGTCGCCATGAACGACGAGGCCGTCGCCGTCGACCGCCACACCCGGATCCCGGTGGTGAACCGCCTGCACGCGGTGTGGAGCATGGGCGCGGTGGCCGGCGGGCTCGCGGGGGCCGCGCTGGCCGCCGTCGGGACAGGCGTGGTGACCCACCTCCTGCTGGCCGCGGCCGTGGTGGCAGTGGCCAACACCCTCACGCTGCCGCTGGCCCGACCGGCCCACGAGGCAGCACGCGTCGCGGCCGCCGGCCCCGACAGCCCGGAGCGGGCGGTCGTGCGGTGGTGGCGGTCGCCGACCCTGGTGACCCTCGCGGTGATGGGGGTGGCCGGCTCCCTGCTCGAGGGCGCACCCCTCGATTGGGGCGCGCTCTACGTGGCCGACGAGCTCGGCCGGCCCGAGGGCCTCGCCGCGCTGACGACGGTCACGTTCACGACCGGGATGGTGGTGGCCCGCCTGGGCGGCGACCACCTCACCCACCGGTGGGGGGCGCCGCTCGTGCTGCGGGTGGGAGCCGCCACCGCCGGCGTCGCCGTGCTCGTGGCGCTGGCGGCCGAGCAGCCGGCGGTGGTGCTGGCCGCGTGGGCCGTGATCGGGGCCGGCGTGGCCGGGACCTACCCGGCGCTGTTCGTCGCCGCCGGCCGGGCGCCGGGCGTGCCCTCGGGTGCCGGAATCGGCGCAGTTTCGGCGGTGGCGCGCACGGGCTTCCTGCTCGGGCCCGTCCTCATCGGGACCATCGCCGACCAGGCGTCCCTGCGGGCGGCCCTCCTGGTGCCGGTGGGCGCCGCCGTCGTGGTGGTGGCCCTGGCGCCCGCCGCCCGGCGCCCAGGAAGTGGCTGACGGAGGCTTCAGAGCCGCGAGCGGGACAGGGCGCGATGCCCGTGCTTGGCTGGCCGCGCGTCTGTGACGAGTTGGGGTCGCAGGACGACCCCAACTCGTCGCGAACGGCGAACGGCGAACGGCGAACGGCGCGGCGGGGCGCGGGCAATGGCGCGCGTCCGTCACCGCCACCCGTCGGCGGGCGCCAGGACGAGGGCGACGAAGGCATCGAGCAGCTCACGACGGTCGGCCCCGTCGCCCCGGGCCAGGGCGAGACCGGCCTCGGTGAGGGCGCCGAACAGGAGCACGGCTCGGGCCCGGGACGCCGGTGCCCGCAGCAGCCCGGCGTGCTCGAGGGCGTTGAGCCCCGCCTCCATGCTGGAGAGGCCGATGGCGTTGTCGATGGCGTGCCACTCGGCCAGGCCGAGCACGGCGGGGGCCTCCACCACGGCAATGCGCTGGTACTGCGGCCGCACGGCGAACTCCAGCCAGGCCCCACAGCCGGCGACGAACGCATCGAGCACCGTGCCGGCCGCTCGGGCGGCGGCCATCACGTGGTCGTTGAGCTCGGTTTCGAGGTCCACGAAGGCAGCGCGAAAGAGCGCCCGCTTGTCGGCGAAGTGGTGGTACAGCGCCCCCTTGGTGACGCCGGCGGCGGCGGCGATGGCGTCGAGCGTCGTGCTGGCGTAGCCGTGCTCGGCGAACGCCGCCCGGGCCGCCGCCAGCACCGCTCCGCGGGTCTGGGCGGCGTCCTCCGCCGTTCGCCTCACCGGGGCACGGTCCGATCCCGCACCTCGGCCCCGCACGTCGGCGTCCCGGTGGGTGGTGCGGCCTTGACCGGTGCGGCGTGTGCCGTCATACTCGCTATTTATACCGACCGTAGGTATGTATCTGGCGACCGTAACGACATGACCGTCCTCGCGCGAGCAGCCACCCTCCCCCTCGGACCGGCCCCGGCCCACCACTGCCTTGGGGGCGCTGCGGGACTCGACACGATCCGGCAGTTGAAGTGCGCCGCCGAGCGCGGCCGGGGGCTGTGGTGGAACCTCGTCGTGAGCGGTCCTGTCGGCGGGCCGGCGGAGGTTGCCGACCCCATGGCCCTGGCCGCCAAGCTGGCGCACCTCGAGCCCCCGCACCGGGTCACGGTCGCCCATCCTGCCCTGGCCGCCGACGGCGAAGCGGTGCGCGGCGCCGTCGAGCGCTGGCGGGGCCAGCATGCCGTCAGCCGCTTCACGGCCACCCCTGAGGGCGAGGAGGCCGTGCGGCTGGTCGACTCCCGCGGCGGGGTGCCGGAAGGCGAGCGCGTGCTCTTCGACTGGCGCGCCGCCGTCTACCTCGAGTGCGCTCGGCCGCGCACGGCGGAGGAGCTGGCGGCCCTGCGTCCCCTGGCGCGCCTCGGGCGCAGCGCGCTCGAAGGCTTCCTCGCCTGGTGCGTCGACCGGGAGTTGACCGTCGAGCACGGGGGCCGCCACCTCGCCCTTGCGGTCTCGGCGCCCGCGCCGGCGCAGAATCAGTCCAGGGCGGCGGGGCGGGTCTCGGACCGGTAGAGCCCGAAGGCGTCGTGCAGCGGGCGGTCGCTGACGCGGAACACCACCAGCTCGTCGTCGCCGGCGCAGAGGTGGTACCACGTCCAGGCGGGCAGGGCGATGGCGTCGTTGGTGCGGAGCTCGAGGCGCTGGCCGCCCACCAGGGCGGCACCCGAGCCCCGGATGACGACACCGACCGAGCTGGCCGTCTCGCGCACCGGGGGTGTCTGCCTGCCGGCGCGCACACCTTGGAGCAGGCAGGCGAGGGTCGCCAGCACCGGTCCCCCGGTGGCGGCGTCGCGATACTCGAAGGTCGCGCCGGCCTCATCCCCGGCGGCGGCCATCAGCGTCTGCAGCGGCCCGTAGGCCTCGGCCCACGG
>JBIOZN010000119.1:0-3828 GCA_044871175.1 Acidimicrobiales bacterium
GTTCGCTGGGATGCGACTCGGGAGCCTCGTCGCCGGCCACCAGTCGCGTGGCGGTGGCGGCGAGGACCGCGGCCTTGGTGCCGTAGGCCAGGTAGATCGTCTGCACGTGCACGCCCGCCTCGTCGGCGATGGCCTGCATGGTCGTCGATTGGTAGCCACGGTCGATGAAGAGCCGTCCGGCGGCTTCTTCGACTCTGCGGCGAGTGGCCTCGCCGCGTCGACGGCGCCGAACGGGAGTTGACTTCGAGGCTGCCTTAGGTATAGTCATACTCTATATCGCGAGTCTAGCAGCAGCCAGGACGGAGGAGACCCATGAGGGTGCTGTGCAGCACGACACCGATGGAAGGGGTGTTCGCACCGTTCGTACCGTTGGGTCAGGCGCTGCTTCGCGCCGGTCACGACGTGCTCGTCGCGACGGGTCCGGATCTCGCCGAGCGCGTGCGGCGCGAGGGCTTCGCGGCCGCCGCCGCCGGCCCGACCGCGATGGAAGCGGCCATGGCCGCGCTGGCGGATCCGGCCGTCACCGGTGCGGCCCCCGGCGGGGACCGGCACTTCGGCGCCACCATGTTCGGTGCGGTCATGGCGCCGGCCAAGCTGCCCGTGCTCCGCCAGCTCGTGGACGAGTATCGGCCGGACCTGCTCGTGCACGCCCCCGTCGACCTGGCGGCACCCCTGCTCGCCGCCGAAAGGAGCCTGCCGGCGGTGACCTACGGGTTCGGCATGCCGCTCGACTCCCGGCTGGTCGACGCCCTCGCCGACCGGGTCGCCCCTCTCTGGCGGGCGGCCGGCCTCGAACCCGATCCGTGCGCCGGCCTCTTTCGGGACCTCTACCTCGACCCGTGCCCGCCCCGCCTTCGGCCTCCCGGTTCAGCCCCGGTCAACACCGAACCGATCCGATCCGAGATCCCCGGCGACCGTGGCGCCCCGCTTCCCGGCTGGGCGGCACGCCTCGGTGGTCGTCGGGTCGTGTACGTCTCGCTGGGCACGGTCCCGTTCTTCAACCAGCCCAGCACGTTCGTGATGCTGCTGTCCGAGCTGGCGCACGAAGACCTTGACCTGGTCGTCACCGTCAGCGAACTGCACGACCCCGCCGCCCTCGGCGCCCAACCCGGAAACGTGCACGTCGAGCAATGGCTACCGCTCGCCGCGCTCCTGCCCTTGTGCGACGCCGTCGTGTGCCACGCCGGTGCCGGCACCACGCTGGCTGCTCTGGCCGCCGGCCTGCCCCTCGTGCTGGTTCCGCAGGGCGCCGACCAGCACAGCAACGCCGAGGCCTGCCGACGCGCCGGCGTCGCTCGCGTCCTGCAGGGTGCTGCGCTCGACTCCGCCGCCGTCCGCGATGCCGTGCTGGGGGTCCTCGCGCCCGGCAGTGGCGAAGGTGATGTCGCCCGCCGTATGGCGACCGAGATCTCCGCCATGCCCGCCGCCAGTCAGGTTGTTCGTGATCTCGAACAACTGGTGATCGACCGTCGGGTCGCCGCAGACGGCGCCCGCAACGTGAGCTTCGGGCACTGAACCACCTCCCGATCGAATCGATCCTTTCCTCACCCGTCCGGGCCTGGTCGTCGGGCGGACGAAGCAGACCGATCTCGGCCCCGGCTCGGTCACCACCGTCGTGGGGCGGCCCGCCGCACGCACGTCGCGGCCAGGGCTGAGCAGCCGGGCCCCCTAGGGTCGGGAGCCCGGTATGGACCCTCGCCAACTCCGAGACGACGATGGCGAACACGCCGCCCTGCACGACCTCGGCGGGGAAGGGCCGCCCCTCCTGTTGACCCACGGCAACGGCCTGAATGCGGGCATGTGGGCGACCGTCGTCCCCGAGCTGCGCGCCACGTTCCACTGCTTCGGACTGGACTTCCGCGGGCACGGGGCGTCGCGGCAGGTGCACCCGCGGATCCCGGTCGAGCGCCACTGGTTCATTGCCGAAGTGCTGGCGGCGGTGGACGCCATGGGCGGCGGGCCGGTGCTGGCCGCCGGTCACTCGCTCGGCGCGGCGATGCTGTTGCGTGCCGAGCAGCAGCATCCCGGCACGCTCACGGCCTGCTGGGCCTTCGAGCCGGTGCTCGTCCCCGACACGTGGGACGCCCGGCCGCCGCCCTCGCATCTGATCGAGGCGGCGCGGCGGCGCCGGCTCGTGTTCGCGTCCGTGCAGGAGGCGGTCGATCGCCTGAGCTCCAAGCCACCCTTCTCACGCTGCGATCCCGCAGCCGTGCGGGCCTACGTCGAGGAGGGCAGCGCGCCCCAACCCGACGGCACGGTGAAGCTGACGTGCTCGGGGGAGACGGAGGCCAGCATCTACCAGGGCGAGCAGCTCGACTTCTCGCAGTTCGCCACGGTCACCTGTCCGGTGGTGGTGGTCGCCGGTGGCGCCGTGGCGGCGAACAACGACCTGCCCCCGTTGGTGGCGCCGCTGGTGGCCGACGCCCTCGGCGACGGTCGCTTCGAGGTGCTCCCCGGCGTGACGCACTTCGCGCCGATGGAAGACGGCCCGCTGGTCGCCCGGTCGATCCTCGCCCACCTGGGCCGCTTCGTGTGAGCGGGCGAACTGCGCCGTGCCGTCAGACGGCCCGGAAGGCCAAGGGCAGGCGGGCGAGCGACCGGAGGAAGAAGCTGGGGAGGTGCAGCGGCGGCTCCAGTGGTTCGGCCACCGTGAGGTCGTCGAGACGGGCCAGCAGGATGGTGAAGCCGCTGGTGAGCTCCTGGCGGGCCAGGCTGGCGCCGACGCAGTAGTGCGGGCCGAGGCCGAAGGCGAGGTGACCGGGCCCGTCGTCGCGCTCGGGGGCGAAGGCGTCGGGCGCCGGGAACGTTCGCGGGTCACGGTTGGCGGCGCCGTAGCGGACCATGACGGCCGCCCCCTCGGGAATGGTGACGCCCCCGATCTCGACGGTGCGGGTGGCCGTGCGCCACAACCCTTGCACCGGGCTCTCGAACCGCAGCAGCTCCTCGACGAAGCCTTTCATGCGCTCGGGCTGCTCGCGGAGCGTGCGGGCGTGCTCGGGATGGCGCACGAGGAGGAGGGCGCCGTTGCTCAGCCCCGACGTCGTGGTCTCGAACCCTCCGGTGATCAACTGGCGCATGAGGTCCTGCAGCTCGGGCTGTGACAACGGCGCCTCGTCGTCGCCGTGGGCGTGGACGAGCAGGGAGATGAGGTCGTCGCCGGGATCGGTGCGCCGCCGGTCGAACTCCTCGGAAAGGTGCCGGTAGGCCTCGACCTCGACCTGGGCTTCGGCCTCGGCCTCCTCCACCGTCATCGTCCGGTTGGCCAGTGCCAGCATGGCGTCGGCCCACCGCCGGAAGGTGGGGTACTGCGAGCGGTCGAGCCCGAGCTGCTCGGCGATGACGATGCCGGGCAGGGGCAAGGCGAACTCGCTGACGAACTCGCAGTGCCCAGAAGCGGCGAAGCCGTCGATCAGCGAGTGGGCGATCTCCTCGATGCGGGGCGTGAGCGCCCGGACGTTGGGCGGGCTGAACACCCGGTTGAGCAACTTGCGGTAGCGGGTGTGCACGGGCGGGTCGGTGCGCTGCAACGTCGGGCACATCGGCCCTGCGTGTTCGACGAGGACCCGGTTGTAGGCCGCGGCGGCGAGGTCGACCGCGCCCCGCTTGCGGGTGAGGCGGTTCGAGAAGGTGGCGAAATCGGTCAAGGCCGCCCGGGCCTCCTCGTAGCCGCCGATGACGTAGAGGTCGACGTCGGCCTCGTGCCACACAGGGCCGACGGCCAGGCGTTCCCGGTAGTAGTCGAACGGTTCGTCCTGGACGGCGAGGTCGGTGAGCCCCGACATCGCCCGCAGGGTAGACCCCCGCCGCCGCCGCGCCCGCCTCCCGTGC
>JBIOZN010000120.1:0-6337 GCA_044871175.1 Acidimicrobiales bacterium
GGCGCACCGCCGGGCCGTCCAGCGGGGCAACGGGTGGTACGGCTTCGCCCTCACCGTCGAGGACACCGAACAGCAGGTGGCCGGCTTGCGGGCCGCGGCCGAACAGGTCGAGCGGCCCGAGTCGCTCGGGCGCCTGGAGATCAGCGTGACGCCGCGCCGCCGGGTCGACGCCGAGGTGGTGCAGCGGTTTGCCGAGCTCGGGGTGGACCGGCTGGTGCTCTATCCCTCGCCGCTCGACGACCTGGGCGCCACCGAGGCCTTCCTGCACGAGAAAGCCGAGCTGATCGGTTGACGATCGAACCGGCGGCCGTCAGCCGGCCCCACATGCCGGGCTACAGCATCGTCGCGGCCGACGAGGGCTCGGGCCTGCTGCCGTGGTCGTGGGCCCGCGAACGCCTCGTCGCCAGCCACGACTACTGGTGCGTCACCGTGCGGGGCGACGGGCGGCCCCACGTCATGCCCGTATGGGGCGTCTGGTTCGACGAGGCCGTCTGGTTCTCGAGCTCACTCGGGTCGCGCAAGGCCCGCAACCTGGCCGCCGACGCCCGCTGCGCGCTCACCACCGACCAACCCCGCCAGCCCGTGGTGCTGGAGGGGACGGCCGAGCGGATCACCGACCTCGACCGCGTCGCCGGTTTCGCGGCCGCCCTCAACACCAAGTACGGCACCGACTACGGCGCCGACTTCTACGACCCGGCGGTGAACGGCACGTACCGGGTGGGGCCGACGGTGGTGATCGCCCTCGACGACGACGACTTCACGGGGACGCCCACCCGGTGGCGGTTCAACCGGGGCGGTTGAGCACCGCCTGGGTCTGGGTGACGAGGGCGACGCGCTTGTCGCGCTCGTCGCGGAGGTCGGTCTGCACCACGATCGTCGTGCGCCCGACGTGGAGGGGCACGGTCACTGCGTCGACGCGGCCGCTGGTGATGCCCCGGAAGAAGTTGGTCTTCGACTCGATGGTGGACGTGCCTGCGCCCTCGGGCAGGTTGAGGAAGGCGCACACGGCGCCCAGTGTGTCGGCCAGGGCCATCAGTGCCCCGCCGTGGAGGACACCCGCGGTGGTGCAGCGTTCGGGCGCCCAGGCGAGCGCACCCCGGACCTTGCCGGGGTCGGCCGAGGTCAACTCGACGCCACACAGGCGGGCAAAGGGCATCTGGTCCACGAGCGCGTCGAGCGAGGCGTCGCTGGTCATGGCGCCATCGTGGGTCGGGCGCCGTGGTCACCGCCATTCCCTCCGGGGGAATCGTCGCTGGACGGGATTTCGGGCCGGCTCGGCGCGGCGCCTTAGTGTCGGGTGATGGGCCCGATGGATCTGGCCACCTTCCCGCCCGGCTTCGTCTGGGGCACCGCCACCGCCAGCTATCAGATCGAGGGCGCGGTCGAGGCCGACGGGCGCCGGCCCTCCATCTGGGACACCTTCGCCCACACCCCGGGCCGGGTGGCCAACGGCGACACGGGTGACGTGGCCTGCGACCACTACCACCGCTGGCGCGAAGACGTCGCCCTGATGGCCGAGCTCGGTGTCGGCGCCTACCGCTTCTCGGTCGCCTGGCCGCGGGTGCAGCCCGACGGGACCGGGCCCGCCAACCCCGCGGGCCTCGGTTTCTACGACCAGCTGGTCGACGCCCTGCTCGACCACGGCATCGAGCCCTACGTCACCCTGTACCACTGGGACCTGCCCCAGGCCCTGCAGGACGCCGGCGGATGGCCCGCCCGCGACACCGCCGCCCGCTTCGCCGACTACGCCGCCCTCGTCTACACGGCCCTCCACGACAGGGTTCCCCGCTGGGCCACGCTCAACGAGCCCTGGTGCAGCGCCTTCCTCGGCCACGGCGCCGGCTACCACGCCCCCGGCGAGTCGGATCCGGCGCGGGCGCTGGCGGCGGCCCACCACCTCCTGCTGGGCCATGGTTGGGCCCTGCAGGCGCTGCGGGCCATTGACCCCGCCCCCGATCTCGGCATCGTGCTCAACCTCGAACCGATCCACCCCGCCACCCCCGAGGAGGCCGACGCCGACGCCGCCCGCCGGGTGGATGGCGCCCTCAACCGCTGGTTCACGGCCCCGCTGCTGCACGGCCGCTACCCCGAGGACCGCCTGGCCGACCTCGGCCCCCTGGCCGACGGCCTCGGCCCCGCCGACGACCTGGCCGTCGTCGCCACACCCATCGACCTGCTCGGCGTCAACTTCTATCGCCCGTCGTGGGTGCGGGTCCTCGGTCCCGATGAGGGGCGGCGCCGGCCGACGCCGTTCGTGGGCTGTGACGACGTGGTCCCCGCCGGCACCGGGCGGCCCCGCACAGACATGGGCTGGGAGGTCGAGCCCAGCGGCCTCACGGAGTTGCTGCTGCGGCTGGACCGTGAGCACGCCGACCTCCCGCCGATCGTGATCACCGAGAACGGTGCCGCCTACGACGACCCGCCCGGGGCCGACGGCCGCATCCACGACGATCGCCGCATCGCCTACCTCGCCGGGCACCTGCACGCCCTGCACCGCGCCATGACGGCCGGCGTCGACGTCCGCGGGTATTTCGTGTGGACGCTGATGGACAACTTCGAGTGGGCCGAGGGATACGCCAAGCGCTTCGGGCTCGTGCAGGTCGACCATGCCACCCAGCGGCGCATGCCGCGGGACAGTTTCGGCTGGTACCGCGACGTGATCGCCTCGGCCACGGTGCCCACGCTGCCCGGGTGAGCCCGGGCGGCCGTCCGGCTACGGTGACGGCACCTCCCCGCGGGCGGCGGGGCGACCATCGGAGGCACACATGAGCGGTCTGTTCGACAAGGCCAAGGAAACCGCCAAAGAGACGGTGGAGAAGGCTCAGGAGAAGTTGGGGCCGGCGCTCGAGACCGCCAAGGAGAAGGCCGCGCCGCTGCTCGACAAGGCCCACGCCCAGGCCGAGGAGCTGGCCAAGAAGGAGGGCGTGGTCGGCAAGGTCGCCGGCCAGGTGGACAAGAAGTTGTCCAAGCGCCAGGCCGGAGCGGCCGAGGCTGCGGGTGAGGCGGGGGCGGCGGCCGACGACGTGGCGGGGGCCGGGGCCGGGGCTGGGGCCGTGGGCGCTGCCGGCGAGAGCCTGGCCGCCGACATGGGCACGCTCTCCCAGCCCGGCGGCCCGAGCGTCGAGGATGCGCTCCCCGGCGAAGGCCTGGTGCCGCCCTCGGCCGTGACCCCGGTGCCAGTCGAGGGTCCCGAGGTCGGGCCCGGAGCGGGCGAGGCGGTGGAGGCGGCCATGGAGGCCGGTGATCCCGGGGCCCTGAGCGGCGCGGCCGGCACCGTGCCAGAAGCCGAGCCGGCCCGTCCCGACGAGCCGCCCGTGGTCTGACCCGGCCGTTCCGGTCGGGCGACGGGCCGCCGGTGGTCTGACCCGGGCCTTTCAGTCAGGGATTTGCACCCCCGAGGTGCATATCGCTGCCTAAGGCATGGATGTGCACCCTGGCGGCGGGCGGCGCACGTCGGGGACGACTGACGGGTGGCCGTCGAGCTCGGCGCGGATGGCGGCGCCGTCGGCGTCGAGCGGGCGGCCGGCACCACCGATGCGACCCGGCGTGGCCGAGAGGCGCGCGATGAGGCCCTGTTGGGCCACACCGTCGACGTCCACGATGGCGTCCCGGGCGGCGTAGTGCGGATCGGCGGCGATGTCGGCGATCGTGAGCACGGGCGCCACCGCCGCCTCGACGGCCTCGAAGGCGGCCAGCACCTCCTGCAAGGAACGGGCCCCGATGTAGGCGCTGGTGGCCGCCTCGACCTCGTCGCGGTGGGCGACTCGGCCGTCGAAGGTGGCCAGCCTCGGATCGTCACCCAGCCCGAGCAGGCCGAGCACCCGGGTGGCCACAGAGTCGCTCGATGAGGACACCGCCACCCAGTGGTCGTCGGCCGTGCGGTACGTGCCCCGCGGCACGGTGTAGGGGATGCCCGCCCCCATCCGCTCCTGCTCGTAGCCGAGCAACCGGTAGGCCCCGATGAGCGGGCCCATCAGGGCGAACATCGTCTCCAGCAGGTTGACGTCGACCACCTGCCCCTGGCCCGAGTGCAGCGCCACCAGGGTGGCGAAGGCGGCGACGATGCCCGTGACCTCGTCGGTGAGCGCGACCGGGGGCAAGAGCGGCGGGCCGTGGCGCTCGCCCAGCAGGCTGGCGAACCCGCTCATGGCCTCGGCGATGCTGGCGAAGCCCGGGCGCCCGGCGTAAGGCCCGTCCTGGCCGAAGCCCGTGACCCGGGTGATGACCAGGCGGGGGTTGCGAGCGTGCAGCACGGACGGCCCCGCCCCGAGGCGCTCCAGCACCCCCGGGCGTCCGTTCTCGATGAGCACGTCGGCGCCGTCGCACAGGCGCAGGAACACATCCCGGTCGGTGTCGTCCTTCAGGTCGAGGGCGATCGTGCGCTTGCCCCGGTTCTGGAACTTCCACATCAGGCTGGCCCCGTCGCGGGGGTCCTTCCAGGCCAGGTTGCGCATCGTGTCGCCCTCGGGCCGCTCGACCTTGATGACGTCGGCGCCGAAGTCGGCCAACAGGCGTGCCGCCGCCGGGCCGGCCAGCACGCTGGACGCGTCGATGACCCGCAGGTCGGCCAGCGGGCCCGGGTCGGCGCCGGCCGGCTGGCTCACCAGGGCCGCTCGCGGCGCACCGGTACGGGCCGGCTCCACCATCGACCGCTGAACCGCCATTTGGACGGTGCTTCCGCCGCCGCCGTGGGCACCACCACCACGGGCCGGGGCCACAGCGCCTCCATGGCGGCCGTGATGGCGGCGGCCTCCTCGTCGGTGGGGACCGGGGTCACGCCGTCAGAGGGGGACATTGCCGTGCTTGCGCTTGGGGAGCTCTTCCCGCTTCGTGCGCAGCAGCTCGTACCCGGCGATGAGCTCACGCCGGGTGTCGGCGGGGTCGATGACGGCGTCGACGTAGCCCCGCTCGGCCGCCAGGTAGGGGTTCGCGTAGCGCTCGGTGTAGTCGGCCACCAGCTCCGCTCGGCGAGCGACGGGGTCGCTGGCCTGCTGGATCTCGCGCCGGTACACGATCTCGACGGCGCCCTGGGGCCCCATCACCGCCAGCTCGGCCGACGGCCACGCGAAGGCAAGGTCGGAGCCGATGGACTTGGAGTCCATCACCACGTAGGCGCCGCCGTACGCCTTGCGGGTGATCACGCTGATCCGGGGCACGGTGGCCTCGCAGTAGGCGTAGAGCAGCTTGGCGCCGTGGCGGATGATGCCCCCGTACTCCTGGTCGACGCCGGGAAGGAAGCCGGGGACGTCGACGAAGGTGAGCAAGGGCACGTTGAAGGCGTCGCAGCAGCGGACGAAGCGGGCCGCCTTTTCCGAGCTCTCGATGTCGAGCACGCCGGCCAGCACCATGGGCTGGTTGCCGACGACGCCGACGGCGTGGCCGTCGAGGCGGGCGAAGCCACAGACGATGGAACGGGCCCAGTGGGGGAAGTACTCGAAGAACTCGCCGTCGTCGACGACGTCGCGGATGACCGCCTTCATGTCGTACGGCTGATTGGGACTGGGCGGCAGCAGGTCGGCCAGCTCGAGACACGGCCGGTCGGGGTCGTCGGTGGGCTCGACGCGAGGCGGGATCTCCAGGTTGTTGGCCGGCAGGAACCCCAGCAGGTAGCGCACGTCCTCCAGGCAGGACTTCTCGTCGGGGGCGACGAACGTGGCCACGCCCGACTTGGTGGCGTGGCTCATCGCCCCGCCCAGCTCCTCGAGGGTCACCGTCTCGCCCGTCACCGTCTTCACCACGTCGGGGCCGGTGATGAACATGTGCGACTTCTCCTGCACCATGAAGATGAAGTCGGTCATGGCCGGGCTGTACACGGCGCCGCCGGCGCAGGGTCCGAGGATCACCGAGATCTGCGGCACGACCCCCGACGACAGAACGTTGCGGTAGAAGATGCCGCCGTAGGCGGCCAGGGAGACCACGCCCTCCTGGATGCGCGCGCCGGCACCGTCGTTGAGGCCGATGACGGGGGCGCCGACCCTGAGGGCCAGGTCCATGAGCTTGTGGATCTTCTCGGCGAAGACCTCGCCCAGGGCGCCGCCGAACACGGTGAAGTCCTGGCTGAACAGGAACACCTTGCGGCCGTCGATCGTGCCCCATCCGGTGATGACGCCGTCCGTGTAGGGGCGCTCGTCGAGCTCGTCGGCGTGGGCGCGGTGCCGGGCGAGCAGGTCGAGCTCGTGGAACGACCCGGGGTCGAGGAGGTACTCGACCCGCTCCCGGGCCAGCATCTTGCCGTTGGCGTGCTGGCGCTCGACGGCCCGCTCGGAGCCGGCGTGGTAGGCCTCGTCCTGGCGGCGGTGCAGGTCCTCGATCTTGTCGGCCATCGTGGCGATGGCGG
>JBIOZN010000121.1:0-4515 GCA_044871175.1 Acidimicrobiales bacterium
AGGACGTGCTGGTGGGCACCCGCTTCGCCACGGCCAGCGGGTTCGAGGCCTTCCGCGCCCTGTCCGACGTGGTGCCCCGGCGGGGCCGGTCAGTGGGTGCCGAGCTTGAGGAGGTCTTCGGCCATGGCCCAGCCGCAGGCGACCAGGCAGTCGCCCTTCTCGGGGTTCAGCCCCTCGAACAGGGCCACCACCTCGGGGTCGAGCTTCTCGGGCTTGGACGACTCGTGGTCGAGCACCGGCGAGGGCGTGCCCTTGCCGTGCACCTGGAAGCTCTGGCCCTCGTAGTCGCTCTCGACACCGAAGCGCTTGGCCAGACGGCGGCCCCACGCCCGCTCCTCGCCCACCGCCCGGTGGCCGGGCCGGGGCACCACGTCGGACAGGGCGCGGAAGGCCTCGAACCCGCTGGCCGTGGCGAAGCGGGTGCCCACCAGCACGTCCTCGTCGGGGAAGGCCATGAGGGCGCGGTGGTACTCCTCGCCCATCAGGGCCTTGAGCACGGCGTCGCGCTTGGACGACCGCTTCACCGACATCAGCCCGAGCAGCACACAGGGCGTGCCGCCGATGCGCTCGAGGGTGGAGAAGGCGAAGCCGGACAGCTTGTCGTCGGCGCGCACGAGGGTGATGAGGACCCAGTCCTCGCGAGCCTTGGACAACGTCCCGAACTCGAACCGTCCGGCGCAGATGTCGCCCATCTCGCCCAGCTCGGCGTCCGTGAGGGCCGTGCAGTCCTTGGTCTCGACGTGGATCATCAGCCGATCGCTCCCCGTGCTCTTCGTGAACCCGGGCGGACGAGGGACGTGACCGCCCGGTCAGGCTGACATTCTGCCACTCCGAACCCCGGACGCGGGAACGGGCCCCCGCTCAGGCGCAGCCGAACACGTCACCCGGCGGCACCAGTCGGGCGGGGAGCACGACGACGTAGCCGCCCGCCTCCCGGCGCTCGGACGCCAGCCCGCGGTGGTCGAGGGCGCAGCGCAACTGGGCGTCGACGGGGTCACCGGCGGGGAAGACCCAGGCCGCCGTCGGCCGGGCGTACACCTCGCCCTGGGCCTCGAGGTCGCGCACGAAGGTGGTGGAGGCCACGGGGAAGCGGTCGTCGCCCAGATAGCGCAGACGGTAGGCGAGCCAGTAGTCGGCCATCGCCGGCGGGTCGCCCAGGGCGGCCAGCTCGTCGAGCACCGGTTGGGTGTCGGCCGGTAGCCGGGTGCCGGTGGTGGTGGCGCTGATCGGGTCGAGCCACACCACGTACGACGCCGCCAGCACCACCGCCACCGCCGCGGCCGCCAGCGCCGCGGCCGGCCGGGTGAGGAGAGCGGCCAGGGCGATGGCGGCGAAGGGGACGGCGTAGCTGAGGTAGCGCCCCTCGCCCACGTAGGCCCCGTTGGGCAGCAGGGCGGTGAGGAACGGGTAGGCGAGCAGAGGGGCCACGACGCCGACCCGGGGCGAGCGCAGCCCCGGGGGCCACAGGCGCACGATGCCCCACACCAGCAGGGCCGCCAGCCCGGCCGTGAGCACCCGATCGCCGACGGCGCCGTGGACGTATCGCGTCGGGTCACCGAGGGCGAGCCCGAACAGCGACGACAGGCCCACCCGGACGAACTTCCCGAGGCTGGTGACGAAGGTGACGTCCTCGTTGGGCGGGTGGAGCGACACCCAGTCGTTGCGCAGGTTGAACACCAACCACGGCGCCGCGCCCAGGACGGAGGCGCCACCGGCCACCAGCCCCCGCCGCACCACGGCGGCGGCGCCGTCGGCCACGCTCACCGCCAGCGCCCACAGCCCGAGGGGCAGGGCCACGTAGGCGATGTGGGGCGACTGCCACCAGCCCAGCCCGGCCAGCAGTCCCGCCCCGGCCACCCTCCACGAGGCGAACCCGTCCTGCACGCACTGCACCAGCACCAGCGCGAGCGCAACGCCGAGCAGCAGGGTGAGCTGGTAGAAGCCGCGCGACTTGATCGACCACCACACGAACGTGCCCGCGGCGCACCAGGTGAGACCGGCGGCCAGCACGGCCGGTCCGGGGGCCAGCACCCGCCGGGCCAGGCGCCAGACGACGACGGCGGTGCCGGCGTTGAGGACGATAGAGGTGGTGCGCAGCGGCGCCAGGCCCCACCCGGTGACGGCGGCCGTGGCCGACACCAGCAGCGACTCGAGCGAACCGCCGTAGGGCTGGTCCCAGAAGAACGTGCGCACGTCACCCGAGCGCCAGCCCCGGGCCATCAGCCCGACGATGGCCTCGTCGCCGTCGAGGAAGCCCCGCGGCGTCAGGACGGCGTACAGGCGCAGGGCGAGGCCGGCGGCGGCCAGGACGGCGGTGGCCACGAGGTAGGCGGGCGCCACCCCGCCGCCGGCCGTGGGCGCCCCGCCGGGCGGGGCCCGGCGGGGCGCGCGCGTGGCCATCAGGACATGATGGCGTCGGACCCGAACTCGACCCGCAGCTCGCCCACCACCCGGCTGACGTCGCAGCGCCACTGCTCGGGCAGGCGCACGACCCGTCCGTCGAGGTGGAGGAACACGGGCGAGTCGCCCGGGTGGTCGCCCAGGAGGCGCTTGAGGGTGCCGATGGCGGCCGGGCTCACACGCGTCGGCGGCAGCGAGATGCGCAGGGGCGGCGCCCCGTCGACGATGCCGTCCATGACGGTGATGTCGTCGCCGATCAGCTTGGGTACGTCGTCGCGGTGGTCGAGCCGGCCCCGCACCAGCACGACCCTGTCGTCGGCCAGCTTGTAGCCGTGCTCGAGCATGGCCTTGGGGAACACCGCGACCTCGACCGCCGCCTCCAGGTCTTCCAGGGTGAACACGGCCATGAGGTCGCCCCGGCGCGTGTACTTGCGGGTGAGCCCGGTGATGACGCCGCCGACGGTGACGAAGGCGCCGTCGGGCCGGTCGGCCGCCAGGTCGGCGAGGCTGCAGTCGCAGCGCCGCCGCAGCGCCCACTCGGCACCGAGCAGCGGGTGGTCGCTGACGTAGAGCCCCAGCATCTCCTTCTCGAACGCCAGCCGCTGGGACTTGTCGAACTCTAGCTCGGGGATGGCCGGGCGCTGCGCTTGCGCGCCGGGTCCGTCCATGAGCGAGAACAGGTCGAACTGGCCCTCGCTCTCCTTGCGGCGCCGGGCCAGGGCGCCGTCCACGATGTGCTCGAACACCGCCAGCAGGCCCCGGCGGGGATGGCCGAGGCGGTCGAAGGCCCCCGCCTTCACCAGCGACTCGATGGTGCGCTTGTTGAGCACCATCGGGTCGACCCGGTCGCAGAAGTCGTGGAAGTCGGCGAAGGGGCCGCCCCGGTCGCGCTCGGCGATGATGAGGCTCACCAGCCCCGCGCCCACGTTGCGCACGGCCGACAGGCCGAAGGGGATGATCCCCGGGCACCCGGCGGGCACGGTGACGCCCGGCGGGGCGGCCTCGGGCGGCAGGGCCACGAAGTCGGCGCCCGACACGTTGACGTCGGGGTTGAGCACGACGATGCCCATGGCCCGGCACTCGGCCAGGTACACCGCCGCCTTCTCCAGGCTGGCCTTGACGCTGGTGAGGATGCAGGCCAGGTACTCGACCGGGAAATGGGCCTTGAGATAGGCGGTCTGATAGGCGACAAAGCCGTAGCCGAAGCTGTGCGATTTGTTGAAGGCGTAATCGGCAAATGGCTCGATGATGTCGAAGAGCTTGGTGCCGATCTCGGTGCCGTAGCCGGTGCGCTCACACCCGGCGACGAACTTCTCCCGCTCCTTGGCGATGAGGGCGCGGTCTTTCTTCCCGCACGCCTTGCGCAGGTTGTCGGCGTCGGCCAGCGAATAACCGGCAAATCGCTGGGCGACGCGCATCATGCCCTCCTGATAGATCATCAGGCCGTGGGTGTCGCCCAGGATCTCCTGAAGATCGGGATGGAGGTATTCGATCGGTTTGCGGCTGTTCTTGCGGTCGGCGTAGTCGTTGTGCATGTTGGCCGCCATAGGGCCGGGGCGATACAGCGCCACCAGGGCGGCGACGTCGTGGAAGCTGGACGGGGCCAGGGCCCGCATGAGCGCCCGCATGGGGCCGCCCTCCAGTTGGAACACCCCGATGGAGTCGCCCCGGCACAGCAGCTCGAGCGTGGGCTGGTCGTCGAGCGGGATGGCGTCGATGTCGAAGTCGGGGTCGTTACCGGCGCGGATCATCTGCACCGCATCCTCGATGACGTCGAGGTTGCGCAGCCCGAGGAAGTCCATCTTGAGCAGGCCCAGCTCTTCGACCCCGTGCATCTCGTACTGGGTCACCACGGGCGCGTCCTCGGGCGGCTGGCCGGGCTCGGGCTTGCGCTGCACGGGCAGGTACTCGGTGAGGGGCTCGGGGGTGATGACGACGGCGGCGGCGTGGATGCCGTCCTGGCGGCGCAGGCCCTCGAGGCCCCGGGCCACCTCGACCACCTCCTTCACCGTCGGGTCGGTGTCGACCATGGCCCGCAGCTCGGCGGCCGCCTTGTAGCCGTCGGCGAACTTGGGGTGCTCTTCCAGGCAGGCGTAGAGCGGGGTGTCGCGTCCC
>JBIOZN010000122.1:0-4389 GCA_044871175.1 Acidimicrobiales bacterium
GACGAGCTCGTCCTTGCTCATGCGGGAGCGGCCCTTGACGTCGAGCTTGCGGGCCAGGTCCATCAGATGGGCCTTGGACGCAGTGGCGTCGACACCGCCCGCGGTGGCCCCACCCGGGCGGGCCTGGCGCCCACCCTTGGCCGCCTGCGCGTCCGAAGGGCCCTTCTTCCCCTTGGGCTCCCAATGGTCGCCCACCTTCTCGTAGCTGTGCTTCAGCGACGCGAACGCCGCCCGCCGGGCCCGCTCGCCGTCGCCCCCGTAGGACTCGATGGCCGACTCGAGCGTCTTTTCGAACGTGGCGCGGGCGTGCGCGTCGGAGCGCTCGACCGTCGACGGCAGCGACACCTTCTTCTTGGGCACGCCGCCGCCGTACCCCCGCGCGCGCCCGGGCAGTCGGAGGTTGGACCGAACGGTCGGTGGGTACGCCGCAGGCCGGTGGTCGCCCTCCCTGATCTCGAGCCGGCCCCCCTGCCTCCCGGGCTCGTGTTCGGCGGCGACGACGAGCCCGGGCTGCGCCGACGCGGGCGGCGCCGGCCGCGATACGTGGACGAGCGCACCGGCGCCGCCGTCACCGACCCCGAGACCCTGGCCCGCATCCGGTCCCTGGCCGTGCCGCCGGCGTGGACCGACGTGTGGATCTCGCCCGACGCGCGAACGCACCTCCAAGCGACCGGCCGCGACGCCAGGGGCCGTAAGCAGTACCGCTACCACGCCGACTTCCGGCGCCATCGCGACGAGGCCAAGTTCGAGCAACTGGTGCCCTTCGGCCGGCGCCTCGGGCGGTTGCGCCGGCGGGTCGACCACGACCTCGACCAGCCGGGCCTCCCCCTCGACCGGGTGACGGCCGTGCTCGTGCGCCTGCTCGAGGACACCTTCGTCCGCGTGGGCAACGAGGAGAGTACGCCCGGACCAACCGCACGTACGGACTCACCACCTTGCGCGACCGCCACGTCACCTTCGCCCAGGGCACGCTGATGATCCGCTACCGGGGCAAGGCGGCCAAGGTGCATGCCGTCCGCTGCGACGATCCGCGCCTCTGCCGCCTGGTCCGCCACTGCCAGGACCTGCCCGGCCAGCAGCTCTTCCAGTGGGTCGACGAGGACGGCGGGCAGCACCCGGTGCAGTCGGCCGACGTGAACCGGTACCTCCGTGACGCCACCGGGCTCGACGTCACCGCCAAGACGTTCCGCACGTGGGGGGCGACGCTGCTGGCCACCGCCGGGTTGGTGGCCGTCGACCAGCCCGGGCTCACCTCGCGGATCCGGACACAGGCGGTGAACCGGGCCATGGAGGTCGTGTCGGAGGTGTTGGGCAACACCCCGGCGGTGTGCCGGCGCAGCTACTGCACCCGGTGGTGATCGACCGCTACCTCGACGGCGAGCTGGCGCCAGTGTGGCAGGAGGGGCCCCGCCGGCCGGGCCACGGGCTGTTGCTGGAGGAGCGCCGGCTCCTGCACGTCCTCGCGTCGACCGCCGCCTGACCCGCCCGCGTCACCGTTGTGTTGGAGGGTCAACGCAACGGTCACCCCGGCGAGGAGAATGGCGAGGAGGCCGGCCGTCGGTCGTCGGCTTCACCCAGGCGGGAGAATGCGCGGATGTCGGCGATCGCCTACACGCCCGATCTGGCTGACCGCTCGAAGGTGGCCGCCGCGCTGCCCGGCACGCGCTTCGTGACCCGGCCCGAGGGCCTCCTCGAGGCCGACGACGAGCTCGTCATCGCCGACCTCGGCCGCCCCGGTGTCCTGGCCGTGATCGCGGGTTTGTCCGGCCGCCGGGTCGGCTTCGCCGCCCACGTCGACCGGGCGACGCTCGCCGCCGCCCGGGCCGCCGGGGTCGAGGCCCTCCCCCGCTCGGCGTTCTTCTCTTTCGCCTGGTTGGCCCGGGAGTCCTGACGGCTTCGTCATCCGGATCGTCATCCGGCCCCGGGCAGGGATCCGAACACGGGGTCGTGACCGCCGTGATCGAGAGCCCGGCCCCGGCGCGGACGTCGCGGCCCTCGCTCGCCGGCGCCGCCCTGAGCGGGCTCCTCGCCGGCGCCGTCGCCCTCGGCGTGGGCGAGCTGGTCTCCAGTTTCGCTCGCGGCTTGCCCTCGCCGCTCGACGCCGTCGGCAGCGAGTTCATCGACCGCACGCCGGGATGGCTGAAGGAACTGGCCGTCGACTGGTTCGGCACGAACGACAAGCGGGCACTGCGCATCGGGATGTTGGGGGTGATCGCCCTGCTCGCCCTCGGGCTGGGCATGGTCGCCTCCCGCCGGCGCGCCGCCGCCGCCGTGGGCTTCGGCGCCTTCGGTCTCCTGGGCGCGGCCGCCGCCCTCCATCGCCCCGGTGCCGACCTGGCCGACGCGGTGGCGCCACTGCTGGCCGCCGCCGCCGGCGCCGTCGCCCTGCGGGTGCTGCTCGCCCGGCTCGACCCGGGCCCACGGCCTTCGGCGGACGCCGGCGCGGAAGACGAGGCCCGGCCGGACGACCAGGGCCCGGGCCGGGGTTTGGAGCTCACCCTGGCCACCACCGACCGCAAGGCGAGCGTCGACCGGCGCGGGTTCCTGGTGACCAGCGCCATCGCCGGCGGCGTAGCGGCCGTCACCGCGGCGTCGGGCCGGCGGCTGCGCCACCGCTTCGACGTGGCCGCCAGCCGGGACGCCCTCGCGCTGCCGCCGCCAGCGTCACCGGCATCCGTACCCCCGCCCGGTGTCGAGGTGGGGGTGGACGGCGTGGTGCCCTTCGTAACGCCCAACGACCGCTTCTACCGCATCGACACCGCCCTGGCCGTGCCCCAGGTGAAGGCCGAGTCCTACCGGCTCCGCGTGCACGGCTTGGTGGAGCGCGAACTCGGACTGTCGTTCGCCGACCTCGCCCGCCGGCCCCTGATCGAACGCCACGTCACGCTCACCTGCGTGTCCAACGAGGTCGGCGGCGACCTCATCAGCAACGCCAGGTGGCTGGGCGTGCCGCTGCGCGACATCCTCAACGAGGCGGGGGTGCGCGACGGGGCCGACCAGCTCAAGGCGACTTCGGTCGACGGGTGGACGTGCGGCACGCCCGTGGCCGCCCTGCTCGACGGCCGGGACGCCATGCTCGCTCTGGGCATGAACGGCGAGCCGCTGCCCGTCGAGCACGGCTTCCCCGTGCGCATGGTGGTGCCCGGCCTCTACGGCTACGTGTCGGCCTGCAAGTGGGTCGTGGACCTCGAGCTCACCCGCTTCGCCGACTTCGACGCCTACTGGGTGCGGCGCGGCTGGGCCCAGGAAGCCCCGGTGAAGACGCAGTCCCGCATCGACACGCCGCGTCCCTTCGCCCGGCTGCGCCCCGGCCCCACCGCGGTGGCCGGCGTGGCCTGGGCGCAGCACCGGGGGATCGGCGAGGTCGAGGTCCGGGTCGACGGCGGCGAGTGGCAACCCGCCCGCCTCGGCGACGAGCTGTCGGCCGACACCTGGCGCCAGTGGGTCCTCCCCTGGGACGCCACCCCCGGGCGGCACAGCCTGGAGGTGCGCGCCACTGACGCCACCGGGGCGACGCAACCCGAAGAGCGGGTGCCGCCCATCCCCGACGGCGCGACCGGGTGGCACTCGGTCGTGGTCACCGTCACCGACGCCTGACCGGCGTCTCCACCCCCAAACCACCTCACAGGAGGCAATCCCCATGTCCCGTACCCGTCTCTCGACGCGCGCGTTCCTGGCCGCCGGCCTGCTGGCGGCCCTGCCGCTGGCCGCCGCCTGCGGCGACGACAGCGACGACTCCTCGGCCGCCTCGGCCCCGGCGGCCGCCCCCACAACGCCGGCGCCGACGATGGCGTCGGCCACCACCACCGCGCCGGCCGCCGCTGGCACCTCCATGACCATGCCGTTCGGGCCGGCGTGCGCCGCCGTGCCGACCGCCGGTGAAGGCAGCGTGGAGGGCATGGCCGACGACCCCGTCGCCACCGCCGCCTCTAACAACCCCGTGCTGTCCACCCTGGTCGGCGCGGTGCAGGCCGCCGGGCTGGTCGACACCTTGAATTCGGCCCAGGACGTGACCGTGTTCGCGCCCGCCAACGACGCCTTCACCAAGGTCGACCCGGCCACCCTGAACGCCGCCCTGGCCGACCCCAAGGGCCTGCTCACGACGGTGCTCACCTACCACGTGGTGCCCGGCCGCCTGACCCCCGACGCCCTGGCCGGTGAGCACCCCACGCTGGAGGGCGGCACGCTCACCGTCGCCGGCTCGGGCGAGTCGTTCACCGTGAACGGCACCAGCAAGGTCGTGTGCGGCGACGTGCAGACGGCCAACGCCACCGTGTACATCATCGACGGCGTCCTGCTCCCCGCGAGCTGAGCCGGAGTCCATGATGGGTGACATGCCAGCCTCCTCGGATGCCCCCGCGTCCGGGGAGGCGGCTGCCTCCACCCGGC
>JBIOZN010000123.1:0-3155 GCA_044871175.1 Acidimicrobiales bacterium
CCGGCTTTCGGCACGCAGCTCACTGCGGCCGAGCTGCTCGGCGTGGTGTGCCACGAGCGCTACACCCTCGGCGGCGGTGACCAGACGGGCGACGAGTTCGTCGAGTACTGCGCCCCCGACGCTCCGAAGTTCATCGAGGCCGAGGAGGCCGGCGGCTGAGGTACGGCCGATGAAGCCCCGCTTCGAGGTGCTGGTTGTCGGTGGTGGCCCAGCCGGGGCGGCAACCGGCTACTGGCTCGCGCAGCACGGCCACGACGTGCTGGTGGTGGAGAAGAAGGGCTTCCCGCGCGAGAAGACCTGCGGTGACGGGCTCACGCCGCGTGCCGTCAGGCAGCTCGACGACATGGGCCTGAGCGAGCAGCTCACCCCGTTCCACCGCTTCGGAGGGCTGCGGGCCACCGCGCACGGCAAGACCCTCGAGCTCACCTGGCCGGAGCACCCGGTGTACCCCTCCTACGGCTACGTGGTGCGCCGCCGTGAGCTCGACCAGCTCGTGGTCGACAACGCCGTCAAGGCCGGCGTCACCCTCTGGGAGGGCACCGAGGCGCTCCAGCCGATGATCGAGCGGGGGTTCGTGCGCGGGGCCGTCGTCCAGCGCAAGGACGGCCTCGGCGTGGAGGAGGTCCGAGCCCGGTACGTGGTCGTGGCCGATGGTGCCAACTCCCGCTTCGGGCGGGCGCTGGGCACGTCGCGCCACAAGGAGTGGCCCTACGGGACGGCCATCCGGGGCTACTGGGGCAGCCCGCTCACGGCCGAGCCGTGGATCGAGAGCTGCCTCGACGTGAAGGACCGCAACGGCAACCCCATGCCGGGCTACGGGTGGATCTTCCCGGTGGGCGACGGGACGGTCAACATCGGCGTCGGGCTGCTGTCCACCTTTCGCGATTTCAAGGGCGTCAACACCACCAACCTGCTCCGCGAGTACGTCGCCACCGCACCTGACTACTGGCAGCTCGAGCCCGACCAGCCGGAAGGCCGCCCGACCAGTGGCCGGCTGCCCATGGGCGGCTCGGTCGGCCCGAAGGCCGGGCCGACGCACCTCGTGGTGGGCGATGCCGCCGGCACCGTCAACCCGTTCAACGGCGAGGGCATCGACTACGCCTACGAGACCGGCCGCATCGCGGCCGAGGTGCTCCACGAAGCCATCCGCGAGGACGACCCGTTCGTGCTGCAGCAGTACGAGAAGCGCCTCGAGGCCGAGTACGGCCAGTACTTCAAGGTCGCCCGCCTGTTCGCCCACGTGATCGGGCGCCCGGCACTCATGCGCGAGCTCACCAGGGTCGGGATGCAGAGCCGGACCCTCATGGAGTGGGTGCTGCGCATCATGGCCAACCTGCTCCGGCCCGACGAGCTGGGCCCGGCCGAGCTGGCCTACAAGGCCGCCGCCGCGCTGGTTCGCCTCGCCCCCGACAACTAGACGCGTCTGCGTCGCCGGCCTCCTGGCGCTCGCCCTTGCTCCTGGTCGCTCCGCTCCACCATGCGTTCTTCCGCGTGCCGGCGGCGCACTGCGCCGCCCTTGCACGGTGAAGTCCTGATGGAGCGGGCGGTTCTCTGCTCACACGGGCAGGACTTCGGCGGGCGGTGGGTCAGCAGCCTTTCGAGGCCAGGACCCGTCCGAGGGCCTCGTTCACCCGGGCGGCGGGGAGGCGGCCGTCGCTCGAGGCCGCGACGAGCTCGTCGAGGACCGCGCCGAGCTGGTCGGCGCCGGTCACGAGCGCCAGGTCGGCGCCGGCGGCGAGGGCGCGCACGACGGCCTCGGGCGCGGAGAAGCGCGAGCTCACGGCCGCCATCCCACCGAGCTCGTCGGTCACGACGAGGCCGGCGAAGCCGAGCTGGTCGCGCAGCAGCGCATACGTCGCGGGGCTCAAGGAGGCCGGCAGGCCGGGCTCGGTGAGGCCGGCCACGTCGAGGTGCCCCACCATCACGGCGCTGGGTCCGTCGTCGAGGAGCTCGCGGTAGGGCACGAGGTCGAGCTGCTCGAGCTCGGCCAGCGGTGGCGCGGTGGCGAGCTCCTCGTGCGAGTCGCCCACGGCGCGCCCGTGGCCGGGGAAGTGCTTCAGCGTCGGGAGGATGCCCGCCCGGCGCAGGCCCGCGGCGAAGGCGCCGGCGTAGGCGGCGACCGACGTGGGGTCGGCACCGTAGGCCCGGTCGCCGATCACCCCACCGGTGGTCGCTTCGGACACCACGTCGACCACGGGCGCAAAGTCGATGTCGACGCCGAGCGCCTTCATGGCCTGACCCTTGGCGGTCGCCAGTGCCTCGACGTCGGCGGGCGTCAGTGACGCCGCCTGCGACCGCGCGCTGGGCATCGCGCCGACCAGGCCCTCCAACCGCTGCACCCGCCCACCTTCCTCGTCGACGGCGACCAGCGGTGGCACCGCCGCCTGGGCCCGGAGGGCGGCGAGCCGCCCGTCGCGGAACAGCTGGTCCCCTTGCCCAAGGGTGAACACGCCCGCCGCCGGCTCGGGCCCGACCAGCACGGACGTGGCGTCCTCGACGGCCGATCCCTCGATGCCGACCAGGACCAGCTGGGCCAGCCGTTGCCGGACGGACCACGTCGAGGTGTCCCCGCAGGGCCCCGGAAGCGTCGTGCCTGACGTCGGCGGAACGGTCGTCGGCGGAACGGTCGTCGGCGGGAGCGTCGGCGCCACGGTCGTCGTGGCGGCGGTGATGGTGGCCGCGGCGCCGGACCGGTTCGACGACCCCTCGGCGCCGGCGCCGCTCGACGGGCCCGAGGCGCACGCGCCCAGCACGAGCAGGAGCGAGCCGAGCACCCCGACGGCGCCTCGCCTCACGGGCGGCGGGCAGTGACGAGCCAGGCCGCGCCGGCCATGCGCACGTGACCGTCGGGTGCCCGGTGGCGATCCATGACCGCACGGATCGCCGCACCGACGGCTTCCTTGACCACGTCGTCGGCGTCACCCGCCAGCCGGCGGACCATGGTGCTGTTGATCGTGAAGGCCGCCGCCTCGTCGGGTGTCCCGCTGTCGAGGTCCACCGTGAGCGACGCCACCGTCGTGGCCTCGTACCCACCCGCCCGCAGCACGTCGCACACGCGCTCGGGGTTGCTGAAGGCGAAGGGACCCGGGCTGCCCGGCGGGGGGAGCTTCGGGTCAGGCACCACGGCCATCGCCGCGGCAAGGGGCTCGGCGAAC
>JBIOZN010000124.1:0-4384 GCA_044871175.1 Acidimicrobiales bacterium
CGTCGATCGACTGGCGGCGGCGCTCCACGAGCCCGTCGGTGTAGGCGATGAGAGTCGCCCCGGGAGGGAACGCGACCGGTTCCACCGGGTGCACATCGGCGCCCATGCCGAGCAGCGGGTGACGCGCCACGGTGTCCAGGATGCGGGTGGGCCGCCCGGGAACCCGGATCAGCGGGGGCGGATGGCCGGCCGTGGCCACGCGCACCTCACCCCGCGACCGGTCCACGATCGCCACCATCGCCGTACCGAGCACGTCGGGCTCGGGCGTGATGAGCGGGTCGAGCACGTGGAACACCTCGCTGAGGTCGACGCCGAGGCGCAGCAGCGTGGCGATGGTGGTGCGCAACTGGGCCATGTCGGCGGCGGCGTCAACGCCGTGGCCGATGACATCGCCGACGACGACGGCGACGGTGCCGTCGTCGCGGTCGATCACCTGGTACCAGTCCCCGCCCAGGGCCAGGTTGGTGAGCGCCGGCCGGTAGCGCGCCGCGATCTCCATGCCCTCGATGCGGGCCGGGGGGCCGGCCAGGCGCTGGGCGATCCGTGTGGTGAGGTCGTGCTCGATACCACCGAGCCGGATGCGCTCCAACGTCTGGCCCGTGAGCTCGGAGACGGTGCGCAGCAGGGCTTGCGCGCCGGGGGCGTCGGGCGCGGTGTCGGACCACGCCACCGCCACGACGCCCACCACGCGGCCGTCGCCGGCCTGGACGGGGGCGGCCACCAGGCCAGTCACTCCCTGCGAGCTGGCGTCACCCACGAGGTTCGGATACTGCTCCTCGAGATCGTTCTGATCGGCCACCACCACGAGCTCGGCGCGGCGCATGGCGTCGACCAGCGGGTTGGCGCGCGGCGGCAGGTCGTCGTAGCGGGCCACCAGCTCCACGGCGTTGGCCCCGACCCCGTCACCGGGCGAGGTGATCGTCAGAGTCCCGGTGAGCTCGTCGAGCAGCCCGACGCGCCCGGCGCGGGCACGCATCACGGCGGGCAGCCACTGGTGCAAGATCTCGACGACGGCCTCGACCGACAGCGCCGCCGCCATGTGCTGGGCCAGCAGGGCGACCTGCGCGGTCGATTCGTGCAGCACGGCCCGCCCGAGGCTCTGCTCACAGAACCGACTGAGCGTGTCGATCCGCTCCTTCAGCTCGGCCGTGGGGGCCAGCGGCTGGTCCCACGCCAGCACCAGCAGGCCCAAGCGCTGCGCCCGAGCGAACAGCGGCACGCTGACCATGACCTCGAGGCCGGTGGCGGTGGCGCCCGGGACGGCCGCACCGGTGTGCTCGCCGCCGGTGTGCTCGCCGCCGGCGTGCTCGATCCCGGCGGCGAGGGGCGCCCGCGCGGCGTCGAAGTGAGGCCGGGACCACACCGGCTCGGTGGCACCGACGACGTCGGCCCACTCCCCTGGCCGCTCCAGCTCGAGGCGGTACCAGCCGTCGGCGTCGGCCCGGAGCCCGGGCAGGGGCCGCCGGGAGAACAGGCGGATGACGCCGTCACGGTCGTCGAACACGCCCAGGGCGGCCCAGGTCGCCCGCACCGGTCGCGGGAGAGCGTCGGTGACGACACGCGCAACCGCCTCGATACCGACGGCGGCCCCGAACTCACCGGCGACCGTGCCGAGCTGCCCGGCGGCGTCGAGGCGCTCGGCTCGGTCGATCGCCCGGCTGACGAGCTCCACCAGCGTCTCCACCCGGGCGCGCAGGGCGGTGTCGTAGCGAATCGGGCGTGACCAACCCAACCCGATGGCGCCCACGATCTCGCCGCTGACGGTCACGGGCACCGACACCGACGCCTCCACGCCGGCGCGGTCCCGATCCTCGCCGAGGTGGGGGTAGACGCGCTGGCCGTCGGCGGGGCTCTCGAGCACGACCGGCTCACCGGTGCGCACGGCGCCGGCCAGCGGCAAGGGGGCGTCGACGGGGAACGTGTCGTATCGCGCCGTGATCTCGGGATCGAGGCCCGGATGCGGCGACATGCGGAGCGAGTCGGGCGCGACTCGCACCGCCATCGTGGACATGAAGGCGTCGACCGCTCGCCACGCGTCCTCGGCCACCGCGACCGCGACCTCGTCGATGGTGGCGGCGTCGCCCAGCCGGCGGGCCAGGAGGGCGAGCGTCTCGGCGCCCATGGTCCAGCGGACGCGAGCGACGTTCTGGGCGACCAGCTCGGACAGGGCCTCGAGTTGGGCCCGAGCGACGTCGCCCCGCCCCGGCAGGGGATGGTCGTAGGCGGCGCCGATCGTCCCGATGACCCCGCCCGTGGCGTTGCGTAGCGGCACGACGATCCACGCCTCGATGCCCCCAGGAGCCACGGCGCCAGCGAGGGCCGGATAGCGGTCCGCCAGGGCGGCGGCGTCGGGCACCGTCACCGGCGCGCCCGTGCGCACGGCATCGGGGATGGGGGCGGGCCCGTCGGTGCCCGGAGCGACGTCCAGGAAGGTGCCGAGCCGTTCGCCGCGCCGCAGGCCCTGATCGGCGAGCACCTCGATGACGCCGCGGCGGTCGACGGTGGCGAGGTTGACGTAGCGGGCGCCGAGCAGCCGGTGGCCGTGCTCGGCGGCGCACTGGGCCAGGCGGTCGAGGTCGGCGGCCACGCCGCTCATGGCCACCGAGGCCCGGACGAGGTCCTCGTTCCAGGCGACGGAGGCAGACCGAAGGGCGTTCCAGCGGCGGAACGCCCGGGCGGAGAGGATTGCGAGCACGACGGCGCTGACGAGGCCGACGCACAGCAGGATCAGCAGGATCATGGTGGCGGTGTCGATGCGCTCGCGCTGGTCGGCGACGCGCCGGTCGACCAGCGCGTCGAGCCGGCCCAAGCCGGCGCGCAGTTCGTCGAAACGGCTCTTGGCCTCCCCGGTGGCCACCAGCGCCTGGGCCGCATCGGCACCCTCGGTACGGGCGACGTCGATCTCGCGGTCGGCGACGGCCTGCCACGCCTGCAGCCGCTGCTCGACGTCGGCCACGTGGGCCCGGCCCTCCTCGTCGTCGAGCACGCCCCGGAGCATGTCGAGGGCGGCGATGCTGGCGGCGCGGCCGTTGGCGTAGGGCTCCAGATACTGCGGGTCGGTGGTGATCAGGAAGCCGCGCTCGCCCGTCTCCTGGTCGGCCACGCCGGTGGCCAGAGTGCGGCTGGCGATCTGGGCGGGGGCGAGCCTGTCCTGATCGGCGGCCACCGCCGAGCGCGTCACCAACGCCACTGCGCCGACGACGACCAGGACGAGAAGGAGCGTGCCGGCGTACGCGAGGGCGAGTCGGGAGAAGCGCCGCTGCAGGACACCGGTGTCCACGACGACGAGACGCTACTGGGGGCATTGCGCGCCTTCGGGCCCGCCTTTGTCATGAACGTCACCACTCTGTAATGTCGGGCGCTGGACATGGCGTTGCTGCGCTACCGCAGCCGGCCGTGGGAGCGGCCTACGCCTGCGAGCACTGCTCGCGGACGCACAGGAGACAACACCATGGTGAAGCGCCTCTTGGGGACCGGAGTTCTGGCGGCCACCCTCGCGCTCGGTTCAGCGGCGATGACACCCCCGACGGCGGTGGCCTCGACGGTGCTGCTGCGCTACTCCTCGACGGGGACGCAGGTGCAGCAGGTGCAGACGGCGCTGGCCCAGCAGGGCTACGACCCCGGCCCGATCGACGGGCAGTACGGGCCGCGCACGAAGGCGGCCGTCGTCGCCTACCAGCGGGCCCATGGCCTGGCGCCCGATGGCATCGTCGGGCCCAAGACGTGGGCCAGCCTCATGGGCGGCGCGCCCGCGCCGCGCGACGACGGTGGATCGACCAGTCCGGGCGGTGAACTGGTGTACGGCGCCCGGGGTGCGGCCGTGCAGGCGTTGCAGGCCCTGCTGGCCCAGAAGGGCTATGACCCGGGCCCGGCCGACGGCGTGTTCGGGGGGCGCACCCGGGCCGCGGTGATCGCCTTCCAGCAGGCCAACGGCCTGGCCCCCGACGGCCGCGCCGGGCCCCGCACGATGGCCGCCCTCAACGCCTCGGGCGGCGGTGGCGGCGGGAACGGCGGCGGAGGCGGCGGTGGGTCGCCCGCCCCGCCGGTGAGCGGCGCGCCCTCGGACGCCACCTGGGACCAGATCGCCCAGTGCGAGAGCGGGGGCAACTGGGCGGCCAACACCGGCAACGGCTACTACGGCGGCCTGCAGTTCGCCCTGGCGTCGTGGCAATGGGTCGGTGGGCAGGGCCGGCCCGACCAGGCGTCGCGCGAGGAGCAGATCGCCCGAGCCAACCTGCTGTGGCAGCGCCAGGGGTGGAGCGCCTGGCCGGCCTGCGCTCGCCAGCTCGGCCTGCGCTGACCCGCCCCGAACCGGCGCGCCCCCCAACCGGCCGCCCTCGCCTCGCTTCGCCAGCGTTGGGTCACTTTCGCGTCGTCGGTGCGC
>JBIOZN010000125.1:0-9241 GCA_044871175.1 Acidimicrobiales bacterium
CTGGTCGTCGGTGCCCAGGGGGCGGCAGCGGCCCGGGTGTGTGGTTCTCGAGCGCGGCCTTGTCGCCCATCCCCGCGCCCGACCTGCCCGTCACCCGGGACAAGGGATGGGCGAGGGGACACGCCGCGGTGGCCACCATCGACGGGCGGACGGCGGCCCTCGTCGTCGTGCAGCAGGAGCGGACCGGTCAGCCCCCGGTGGTCGATGGCTTCTGGTGCGACCTGGCCGCCTGCCAGTGGCAACGGGTCACCGTCGACGGGCCCGTGCAGGGCCTGGCCTCCTCGGGCACCTCCTTCGTGCTCGTCTCCGGAGCCGACGAAGGCCCGGCCCACGTCGCCGAGGCCAGCCACGTCCCGCCCGAGTGGGCGCCGGTGGGCGATGGCCCCTCAGAGATGCAAGCGGCCCTCGTCGCCAGCCGGCCGGCCGCCGGGTGGGACAGTGACGACGGCCCCGTCCCCGACGCGGTGATCGTCTGGCGCGCCCAAGGGGACCAGGACCGGGCCAGCGTCCAGGTCGTCACGGGCGGCACCACGCCCACCCTCGGCGAGCGCACCGATGCCGCCGTCCTGCCCAGCGACTATCGCTACGGGGTGGCGATCGCTCGCTGGCAGGGGAAGTGGCTCATCGGGGGGGCGAGGTACCACCTACCTGAGGGCGTCGACGACGGCGGGCCCGTGTGGGCGCCCGAGCTCTCGAGGCTCGACGGCGGCGGTTGGGCGTCGGTCAACTCGACGCTCCTGGCCAACCAGGTCCACACCGGGGTGGAGGCGCTCACCGTTACGCCCGACGGCACGCTCGTGGCCGTCACGGACGCGGCAGGAGCCGTGCGGAGGATCTGGACGGCGACCACCAACTGAGCCCGGGCGCGCCACCGGCCGCCGGGGGGGCTCGGCGGCCGGTACGCGGGGGACCGGGAGGACGAATCAGGCGGCGGCGACGCCGGGGACGAAGCGCTCGCGCATCTGGGCGCGGGCCGATCTGGCCGCCTCACGCGCCTGCTGCAGCGCGTCGCGGGCCTGCTCGGGGAGCCGGGCCTGCACCGAGTCGAGCACGCTGTCGACCCGCTCCTCGATGGCGGTGACCCGCTCGTCGAGCGTGCGGACCTGGTCCTCGAACGACTTCTGCCAGGTCGAGGTCAGGCTCTCGACCTGCTCGCGGCCGGCACCCAGGCGGTCTTCGACCGTCTTCGCGAACTCGCGCCGCTGCACCTGGGCGCGCTGGAACAACAGCACGCCGGCACCGACGCCGACGTATACCGCGTCACGAGCGAACTTGACGGCGTTCTGCCGCAGCTCGTCGAGATCGAACTGAGCCATGGGGTGTCCTTCCGGATCGGGATCGAAGTAGATACATCGTACCGCTGTTTGCTAACTTTTGCAAGCACAAGCCGCGGGAGGGCCGCCGCCAGCCGGGAAACCCCTGGCACTACCCTCGACGCCCCGTGGATGCCGCCGCGACCGCGCCGCCTGTCGTCGCGGTGGTCGTCACCCACGATCCGGGGCCATGGTTCGACGAGGTGCTCGACAGCCTGGCCGCTCAGGACTACCCGAGCCTGCGCGTCCTCGTGCTCGACGCCGGGTCGTCCGAGGACATCACCGAGCGCGTCGGCGCCCGCCTGCCCGACGCCTACGTCCGCCACCTGGGGGCCAATCCGGGGTACGGCGCGGCCGCCGACCACGTGGGCGACCTGGTGGAGGGCGCCGCCTTCTACTGCTTCGTCCACGACGACGTGGCCATGGACCCGGGCACGGTGCGCCTGCTGGTGGAGGAGACCTACCGCTCCAACGCCGGCATCGTCGGGCCGAAGCTGGTGGAGTGGGACGACGAGCGCCGGCTCGAGTCGGTGGGGTTCGACATCGACAAGTTCGGGGTGGCGCTGTCGGCCGTCGAGCCGGGCGAGCTCGACCAGGAGCAGCACGATGCCGTGCGGGACGCCTTCTTCATCCCGACTCCCTGCCTGCTCGTGCGCGCCGACCTGTTCGGTGCCCTCGGCGGCTTCGACCGCGACGTGCCGTTCCGGGGCGACGACCTCGACCTGTGCTGGCGGGCCCACATCGCCGGTGCCCGCGTCCTGGTGGTGCCTTCGGCCCGGGCCCGCCACCGCAGCGGGCTGGCCGAGCGGCGGGGGCGCGACGACGCTCCCGCCCTCGAAGAACGCCACCGCCTCCGCACCGTGCTGTCGTCCTACAGCGGCGCCCACCTGCTGCGGGTGCTGCCCCAGCAGATCGTCCTGCACGTGGTCGAGCTCGTGCTCGCGCTGGTCACGGCCAAGCCCCGCCAGGCGCGCGCCATCGTCGGCGCGTGGACCTGGAACCTGGCGCGCCTCGGCGCCATCGGACGCAAGCGTGCCGCCATGCGGCGCCTCCGGGAGGTGCCCGACGGCGAGATCCGGCGGCTCCAGGTGCGGGGCAGCGCCCGCTTCACGACCTGGCTCCGGGGGGCGGCCGGGCGGGGCCAGGGGTTCTCCACCGTCACCGGCGCCGGCCGCTCGCTGGTGAACAACATCCGCAGCGGCGCCCGCAACGCCTCGTTCCTCGCCTGGGCGCTGGTGCTGGTGGTGTTCCTGTTCGGCAGCCGGGCGCTCATCACCGGCACGCTGCCCGCCTACGGCTCGCTGGTGCGCTTCACGGGCTCCACCGGCGACCTGTTCCACCGCTACCTCTCGGGTTGGTGGCCGGCCGGCCTGGGCGCAGCCACGCCCATTCCCACCGGCGTCGCCCTCGTCGGGATGGGCGGCGTGCTCACGTGGGGGGCCCTGCCCGGCCTGCGCACCCTGCTCGTGCTCGGCCCGCTGGTCGTGGGCTTCGCGGGCATGTGGCGCCTCACCCGCCCGCTCGACAACCAGGCCGCTCGGATCACCGGCCTGCTCGTGTACGCCGCCGTGCCCCTGGGCTACGACGCCCTGGCCAACGGCCACTGGTCGGGCATCGTCGCCTACGCCGTCACGCCGTTCGTAGTGGCGCGGCTGGCCCGCCTCTCCGGGCTGGCGCCCTACGGGCCGGTCGACGGTGATCCCGGGCCGGGGCTGCCTCCGCGCAGCCTTCTCGCCCAGACGGTGGCCCTCGGGCTGGTGCTGGCGCTGGCCGCCGCCCTCACCCCGGCAGTGCTCGGGCTGGCGGTGGTGGTAGCCGTCGGCATCGTGATCGGCTCGCTCCTCACCCACGGCATCGTGCCCGCCTTGCGGGCCCTGGCGGGAGCCGTCGGCGCCGGCGTGGTCGCCTTCGTCCTGCACGTCCCGTGGTCGTTCTCGGCCTTCACCTCGGGCCAGGCCTGGGCGGCGGAGGCGGCGGCGCCGGGGGCGGGTCCCCCGGATCGCGGCCTGCGCGCCCTGGCCGGCCTCGATGTCGGGCCCGTCGGCTCGGCCCTCACCCTCGCCCTGGTCGCCACCGCCCTGCTCGCCCTCGTCGTCGCCCGGGGCTGGCGCCTGGCGTGGGCGGCGCGCGCCGTGGCCGTGGCGCTGGTCGCCCTGGCCGTGGCCTGGGCCCAGGACCGGGGCTGGCTGGGCGACGCCCCGCTGCCCCCGGTCGAGATGCTCCTCGCCCCCGTGGCCGCCGGGGTGGCCCTCAGCGCCGCCCTCGGCGCCCTCGCCTTCCAACGCGACGTGCGGGGGACCCGGCTGTCGTGGCGCCAGCCGCTCGCCTTCGCGGCGGTGAGCGCCGGCATCATCGGCACGCTGCCCGTCCTGCTGGCCGCCACCGACGGCCGGTGGCGCCTGCCCGGCAGCGACGCCACCGCTTTCATCCCCGCCGACACCACCGACGGCGCCTTCCGGGTCCTGTGGCTGGGCGACCCCCGGGCGCTGCCCCTGCCGGCCTGGTCGGTCACCGACGGCCTGGGCTACGCCTTCAGTGAGGACGGGGCCGCCGACCTCGACGACTACTGGCCGGGCGAGCCCACCCGCGCCGACGAGCGGGTCACCGAGGCCTTGACCCTGGCCAGCGAAGGCCAGACGGCCCGCTTCGGCACGCTGGTCGCGCCGACGGCCACCCGCTACGTGGTCGTGCCCCGCCAGGGGGCACCGGCGTCGGAGGACGTGGCCTCCTACCCGCCGCCCGAGACCCTGCTCACCACCCTCGCCTCCCAGCTCGACCTCCGAAGAGTCGACCTCAACGAGGCCTTTACCGTTTACGAGAACATGGCCTGGATCCCCCAGCGCGCCGTCCTCAGCCCGGGGGCGGCGGGGGCGGCGACGGGCGCGACCTACGAGTCCTTGATCGGCGTCGACCTGAGCGGGAGCAAGGGCGTGCTCACGGCCCCCGACGGGGCCAGCCACTGGCGCGGCGAGGTGCCCGCCGGCCGCGTCTACGTCGCCGACCAGGCCGACGAGCGCTGGCAGCTCGAGGTCGACGGGACCCCTATCGAGCGCCAGCCGGCGTTCGGGTTCGCCAACACCTTCGACGTGCCCGCCGCCGGGCCGGCTTCGTTGCGCTACGACACGCCCACCAGCCGCGCCGTCCTGGTGGCGCTCCAGGCGTTGCTCTGGCTGGTGGCCCTGCGCACGGTGATCGTTGCCGCCTACCGGGGCGGCGAGGGGCGTGTGCCCGCTCGGCGGCGCCGGGCGGCCGCGCCCGTCGGCGTGGCGCTGCCGGCACCCAGCGGCGCTCCGCTCATCACCCTGCCGGCCATGGTGGGCGGCGCTCCCGGGCGCCACTGGGTCGAGCGGCCGCCGCCGATCGACCCGCTGGCCCAGTGGGCCGACGAGCCGACCTCCCCCGTGCCCGGCGACGGCGAGGCCCTGCCCGAGGGCGTGGTGCCGCCCGAGGCGCCGACGTTGGGCGAGGCCGAGGCCGAGCTGGCGGCCGAAGACATCGACGTGGTGGCCGCCGGGGTGATGGCCCCCCTCGAGGAGGGCGACGACCCCGCCCACGTCGTCACCGACGGCGAGCCCGTCGACACGCCGCTGGTGTGGCACGACGTCGACCCCGCCGAGCACGCCGAGCCCGACGGAGCCGAGGCGCCCGAGCTCACCGCCGCCCTCGAGGCCGACGAGCTCGACCTGCCCTGGGGCGCCGAGGCCGAGGCCGCCGCCGGCACCGGCGAGGGCGTCGCAGGGGCCGATGACCGCCAGGCCGGGCGGCCCCGATGAGCCCGTCGGCGTCGGTTGAGGGCGGGGCACCATGAGCCGGTCGGCCGCCGTCGAGGGCGGGGCACCATGAGCCCGTCGGCCGCCGTCGAGAGCGGCGCGCTATTGAGCACGTCGGCCGCCGTCGAGGGGCGGCGCGCCATGAGCAGGTCGGCCGCCGTCGAGGGCGGCGCACCATTGAGCACGTCGGCCGCCGTCGAGGGCGGAGCACCATTGAGCACGTCGGGCGCGTTGGCTACCGATCAGGCGGGGTGGCCCCGATGAGCACGTCGGGCAGCACGTCGGGAACGGATCAGGGGCGGCCGGTGTGGCGCCTCCCCGTGATCGCGGTCGTCGTGGCGGCTCTCGTCGGCGCCGTGCTGGTCGACCGGTCCCGACCGGCCTCCGAGCCGGTCGACTTCGGGCGGCCGGCGGCGGCCGACATGCCGGTGGCCCCGCCCGGCGACGCCCTCACCAGCACGGCCTACTGCCCCGGCGTGCCGTCGCGTCCCGACGGCAGCCGCACGGGCACCATCACGATCCTCAACCCGGGCGACGTGCCCGTCACCGGCACGCTCACGCTGTTCGCCAGCAACAGCTTCGAGACCCTCGCCGCCGGCCAGGCGGCGCCCGCCCCCCCGCCGCCCCAGCCGGCGCGGGTCGAGCCCATCACCGTGCCCGAACGCGACCGGCGGGTGGTCGAGCTCAACCCGCTGATCCAGGCCACCCCGGTCCACGGCGACTACGTGGCCGCCCTGGTGGAGATGCGCGGCGGCGACGTCATCGTCGAGCAGGCCACCATCACCGCCTCGGGCACCCGGCCCACGCCGTGCGCCACCAGCGCCGCCGGCACGTGGTACACGGCCGACGGCTCCACCACCCTCGACGCCGACCTGCGCCTCCTGGTGTTCAACCCGTTCCCCGAGAGCGCGATCGTCGACTTCACCTTCGCCACCAACGAGGGCACCCGCAAGCCGCAGGCGTTGCAGGGGTACCCCGTGCCGCCGCTGTCGCTGCGGGCCATCCGCCTCACCGACGAGGTGTTGCGCAAGCAGTCGATCTCCGTGGCCGCCTCCACCCGCTCGGGCCGCATCGTCCTGGGGCGCTTCCAGACCTTCGACGGCAGCGGGCCGGCCGGGCGCCAGGGTGTGGTCACCGGGCTGGCCGCGTCCTCGGCGGGCGTGCAGTGGTGGTTCGCCGACGGCGAGAAAGGCCCGGGCGTGGACGAGCGCTTCGCCCTGTTCAACCCCAGCGAGGACGACGCCGAGGTGTCGGTGGCGCTCTATTCGGGCGACCCGGCGGTGGCCGGCATCCCGCCCATCGAGCTCACCCTCGGACCGGAATCCGCCCAGATCCTCGACATCGGGGCGCAGTCGGATGACGCCGTACCCCCCGGGCGGCACATGGCCATCGTCACGTCCGACAACGGTGTGCCCATCGTGGTCGAGCGGGTGCTGGACACCACCGCCGAGGGCCGCCGCGGCACCACCTCGGTGTTCGGCGCCCGGCTGGTGTCGGGGCGGTGGGCGTTCGCCGCCGGGGCCGGCGACGATGCCGGTGAGTACCTCACCGTCGCCAACCCCACCGGCGCGGCCACCAGCGTCGCCATCCAGTCCGTCGGGCCGGCGGGCGTCACGTCCGTACTGGGCTACGAGGCGGTGCCCCTCGCCCCGGCCGGCAACGTGCAGATCGACGTGAAGGCACTGGGCGGCCCCGGTATCCCGCTGGTGGTGTCGGGCGCAGGCTCGGTGGTGGCGGAACGCAGCTTCTACACCCCTGACGCCGCCGGCGCGACGGCGATCATGGGCATCCCCACCCTGCCGTGAGCCGGCTGGTCATCGCCGCCGCTCTGGTGGTGGTGGCGGTGGGGGTGGCGCTGGTGCTGCGCCGACGCCAGGCGGCGACCGGCGAGCCGCCCACCCAGCCGCGGCAGTGGGGCGTGCCGGCCCAGCTCGACCGGGGTGATTTCGCCTCGCCGGACGCGCCCTGGCTGGTGGCGGTGTTCTCGTCGGCCACCTGCTCGACGTGTGCCGGGGTGGTGGCCAAGGCCCGCGTGCTGGGCTGCGCCGAGGTGGCGGTGGACGAGGTGGAGGTCGGGGACCGCCGGGAGGTGCACCGGCGCTACGCCATCGAGGCGGTGCCCATCACCGTGCTGGCCGACGCCGAGGGCGTGGTGCGGGCCGCCTTCGTGGGGACGGTGACGGCTACCGACCTGTGGGCCGCCGTCGCCGAGGCCCGTCAACCCGGCTCGTCACCCGAGCCCGACCTCGGCCACCACCAGCCTCACCGCCCGGCTTCCCCCCCGCCTGCGTAACCGTTCCGCTGGAGGGGTCAACCGAACGGTGACGCGAGCGTCAATCCGCCGAGGCGGGGGCGGGCTCGGCCGCTCCGGTGCTGGCGGCGGTGGCGGTGCCTGCGGTGGTGGCCGCAGTGCGCGCGTCGCCGTCGCCGTCGCCGTCGGCGCTGGTGCCGGTGGTCTCGGCCAGGCCGTCCTGCACGAGGCGGATGACCTCGGCGCCTTCGATCGTCTCCCGCTCGATCAGCGCCTCGGCGACCTTGTCGAGCCCGCGCCGGTGCTTGGAGAGCAGGCCCTTGGCCCGCTCCTCCTGCTCCCGCAGGATCTTCTCGATCTCCTCGTCGATGACCCGGGCGGTGTCGTCGGAGTACTCCCGCTGCGACGTCATCAGGTCCTCGCCCAGGAACACCTGGCCCTGGGACTCCCACGCCATCGGCCCGACCCGGTCGCTCATGCCCCATTCCCGCACCATGCGCCGGGTGAACTTGGTGACCTTCTCCAGGTCGTTGGCGGCCCCGGTGGTGCGCTGGTTGAACACGACCTCTTCGGCCATGCGGCCGCCGAGGCTCATGCAGATCGTGTCCTCGAGGTACTCCCGGCTGTAGCTGTGGCGCTCCTCGGGCATGGTCTGGGTGACGCCCAGGGCCATACCGGTGGGCAGGATCGTCACCTTGTGCAGCCGGTCGGCGTGGGGCAGCACGGCGGCGAGCACGGCGTGGCCGCCCTCGTGGTAGGCGGTGGTGCGCTTCTCCTCGGCCGACAGCACCAGGCTCTCGCGACGGGCGCCCATGATGACCCGGTCGCGAGCCGACTCGAAGTCGATGCGCTCGATCATGCGGCTGCCCCGGCGCACGGCGAACAGGGCGGCCTCGTTCACCAGGTTGGCCAGGTCGGCGCCGCTCATGCCGGGGGTGCCCCGGGCCATGGTCTCGAGGTCGACGTCGGGCCCGAGCTTCTTGTCCCGGCTGTGCACCTTGAGGATGGCCAGGCGCTCGTCGTACTCGGGCAGGGGCACGACGACCTGGCGGTCGAAGCGGCCCGGGCGCAGCAGCGCGGGGTCGAGGATGTCGGGCCGGTTGGTGGCGGCCATGATGACGATGCCCTCGGACGTCTCGAAGCCGTCCATCTCCGAGAGCATCTGGTTGAGCGTCTGCTCCCGCTCGTCGTGGCCGCCGCCCAGGCCGGCGCCGCGCTTGCGGCCGATGGAGTCGATCTCGTCCACGAAGATGATCGCCCGGCCCATCTTGCGGGCCGACTGGAACAGGTCCCGGACCCGGCTGGCGCCGACGCCCACGAACATCTCCATGAAGTCCGAGCCGCTCACCGACAGGAACGGCACGCCGGCCTCGCCGGCCACCGCTCGGGCGATGAGCGTCTTGCCGGTGCCGGGCGGGCCGACCAGCAGGACGCCCTTGGGGATGCGGGCGCCGATCTGGGCGAACTTCTCCGGGTACTTCAGGAAGTCCACGACCTCGCGGATCTCCTGCTTCACGCCGTCGTAGCCGGCGACGTCAGCGAACGTCGTGCCCGGCCGCTCCGTCGAGTACGTCTTCGCCCGCGAGCGGCCGATCGACATGATGTTGCCCATCTGACCCTGGGCCCGGCGCTGCATGAAGGCGAAGAACGCCACCAGCAGGAGGACCGGGAGGAGCAGCGGGATCAGCGAACCGAGCCACGAGGACTCGGGGGACTTCGGCTTCAGGTCGACGTTGTTCTCGCGGAGCGTGGCGAGGTCGCTGTCGGGGAACGGCAGGAGCCCGGTGGTGTGGTACTCGTCGCCGTTGCTGAGCTTGCCGTCGATCTTGCCGTTCGAGTTGTTGTACGTGGCCGACTGGACCTTCTCGGCTCGCACCTCGCGCATGAACTCCGAGTAGCTGAGGTCC
>JBIOZN010000126.1:0-11666 GCA_044871175.1 Acidimicrobiales bacterium
CGACACGGCGCCGCCGGGGCTCACGGTGACGGCGGCGCCGGGGTGCACGGTCACCGGCGCGGCGGTGTCGTGCCCCCTCGGCACAGTGGCGCCGGGGGCCAGCGGCACGATCGCGGTCACCGTCGCCGTCAGCCCCACGCTGGCCCCCGGCGCCACTGTGCCGAGGGGGCACGACACCGCCGCGCCGGTGACCGTGCACCCCGGCGCCGCCGTCACCGTGAGCCCCGGCGGCACCGTGTCGGTGACCACCACCCCGGTGGCCGTGGAGGGGCCGTCGTTGCGCCACTGCAGCCGGTACTCGGCGGTGCTGCCGGGCACGAGCGCCGGCGGCCCCTCCTTGGTGATGGCCAGATCGGCCAGGGCCGTCAACGGCCCCGTCACCGTCGCCACGTTGTCGGCCCCGTCGGGGTCGAAGTACGTCGAGGACCCGATGACGGTGTTCTCCACCGTGCCCACGCCGTCAGGCGGCGTGGCCATCGTGATGGTGGCGGTGACGGTCGCCCCGACTGGGATGTCGCCGAGGGAGCAGACGACGACGGTGCCCCCTTCGAGGTCCTGGTTCTGGGCGGCGCATCCATCCGAGGCGGACACGAAGGCCAGCCCGGGCGGCACGGCGTCGAACGCCTCGGCGCCCGCCGCCACCGACGGGCCGTCGTTGGTGACGCTGATCTCGAAGGTCACCGGCGCGCCGGCGACCATCGGATCGGTGACGATGCGCTTGGCGGCGCGCACGTCGGCGTTGGCGGCGGTGTCGACGGCGACACTGGCGGAGTTGTCGGACGGGTCGCCGTCGGGCGTCGCCGAGCCGGCGGTGGCAGCGTTGACAATGGTGGTGGGAGGCAGGTCGGCCGGCACGGCCAGGGTGATCTCCATGGTCCCGGCGTCGCCGGCGGCCAGGGTGCCGAAGGCGCAGCTGACCGTCGTGCCGTCGTCGCTGCAGGCGCCGGTGGGCGAGCTGGAGCTCACCAGGGTGAGGCCGGCGGGCACGGCGTCGGACAGGACGGTGGCGACGGCGGTGGACGGCCCTTCGTTGGTGACCGTGACCGTGTAGGTGAGCGACTGCCCGGCGATGGGCCGATCGACGTCGGCGCTCTTGGTCACCACCAGGTCGGCGTCGCGCGTGACCGGCGTGGTGACCGACGTCGGTGCCGGCGGGGTCGGGTCCGGAGTGGCCGAGGTCAGCGAGGCGACGTTGGTGATGACGCCCACGGCCGCGGTCTCGTCGAGTCGACCGACGACGCGCACGACTCGCGTCGTGCCGGGGGCCACGTCACCCACGGCGCAGGTCAGGGCGCCGCCCGGTGGGGGCAGCGGGGCGCACGCCGGGTCCGTCTCGGCCGGTTCCAGCGTGAGGCCGGGGGGCAGGGTGTCGGTGACGACCACGTCGGCGGCGGCCGACGGACCGGCGTTGCTGACGACGATGGAGTAGCCGACCGTGCCGCCGGCCACGGCAGTGGCGCTGTCGGCCTCCTTGCTGAGCGTGAGATCCGCCTCGCGGCTCACGGGGGACGTCACCGAGGACGACTGGAACGCGTCGGTGGGGTCGGGGTCGTCGGGCGAGTCGACGCGGACCGTATTGGTGACGGGCGTGGCGAGCGTGGGCGAGACCGTGCCGGCGACGATCACGTAGGGGTCGCGCTGCTCGATCAGCGCCCGGTTGTCGATGCGGCCGAGGTTGCAGGTGACGCGGTCACGGCTGGGATCGGCGGTGTCGGGCGCGATGGTGCAGGTGCCCTGGGACGGCGTCACGCTGACGACGCCGAGCCCGACCGGCAGAAGGTCGGTGAGCACCACGTCGTCGGCCGACGACGGGGCCGGCGGGACGAAGGGATCGGCGACACCCAGCACGTCGACGACGAGGGCGTACAGGAAGGGGCCGCCGGCCACGAGCGGCACGGGTAGCGGTGTGCAGGACAAGGTGACGACGTCGCACGGCTGCTTGAACGTCACCAACCGGGCCACCGGCGAGGTGACCACGAAGGCCGCCGTCGCCACCGGTGGGGTCGGGTCGGGGGTGGCCGAGCTCGCCGTCACCGTGTTGACGTAGGTGTCCTCGGGGTTGTCGACCACCGTCAAACCGAAGTCGAGACTGCGGCTCACGCCCGGTGCCAGGTCGCCCAGCGCGCACACCACGTCCGGGCCCTCCGGTTCGCATCCCGCCGGCAGGGCCGTCAGGGCCGAGGCCTCGATGGGGAACACGTCGCGGAAGCGCACGTCGCGCGCCACCGACGGCCCGGCGTTGTTCACCGTGACGGTGAACGTGGTGGCCGTGCCCTCGGGCCCCGACGCGACGTCGAAGGCCTTGCTGACGGTGACGTCGGCCCTGGTCGTGACGGCGGCGCCGGCGCTGGCCGTGTTGTTGCCGCTGGTGGAGTCGATCGCCGCCGACCCTGGCCCCACGGCCACGGTGGCCGTGTTGGCGACCTGGCTGCCGGCGGCGGTGGTGGCGGCGACGTCACCGGTCAGCTCGATGAAGACAGCTGTGCCCGGCGCCAGGTCCGGGAGGTCGCAGGTGACGGTGTCGCCGGCCACCGTGCAGCGGGGGTCGGCCGGCGCCTGCCACGTCACCCCGGGCGGCGCCGTATCCGTGACGACCGCGTCCGAGGGCGACGGGCCCTGGTTGAGCACGATGAGCTGGTAAGTGACGGGTGCGCCGGCCACCACTGGGTCGGTGAGGAGGTTCTTGCCGATGGCGAGGTCGGCCACCTGCGTGAGGCCGTAGGTGAAGGTCGCCGTGTTGCCGGCGGGCACGGGGTCGGGGGCCGACGAGAACGCGGTGGCGGTGTTGGTGATGGGGCCCGGGGGCGCCGGCGTGGGGAGCTGGACGGTGATCTGCACCTGGGCGATGGCGCCCACGGCCAAAGTGCCGGCGACGCACGTCACCACTCCGGCCCCTTGGTCGGTGGTGCACACCGGCGAGCCGACCGTGGGCGTGGTGCTGATGACCACCTCGCCCGGCGGAAGCTGGTCGGTGATGGTGGCGTTGCGCGCCACCGATGGTCCGGCGTTCACGATGGTGACCGTGTAGGTCTGGGTGCCCCCGGCGGGCGGGTTGGGTGAGCCGGTCTTGGCCATGGCGACGTCGGCCTGGTCGACCGCGGTGGTGGTGGCGGTGGCGGTAGCGGGGGCCGGGCTGGTGGGCGAGCCGGCCGTCGCCGTGTTGGTGAGCGTCCCCAGTACGTCGGGGGCGACGGCGGCGGTGACCGTGATGGTGGCCGACGCCCCGGGGGCCAGGTCGCCGACCGCGCAGCTCACCGCGCCGCTGGTGAGCGTGCACGACCCCAGGCTCGAGGTGGCGGCGGTGGGTGTGAGCCCGGGAGTGGCCGGGTCGTCCACCGTGACGGTGCGCGCGGTAGAGGGGCCGTCGTTGGCGACCTGGATCGTGAACGTGGTGGAGGTGCCGGCGATGACTTGAGGCTCGGCCGCCTTGGTGAGACGCAGAGCCGCCGCCGCCGGAGCCAGCGGGAGGGGGACGTTCGTGGCGGTGTTGTTGCCCACGTCGGCGTCGGGTGTCCGCGACGACACCGATGCGCCGTTCAGCACCGGGGCGGTGGCGTCGGGTGGCACCAACACCGTCAGGGTGGCGGTGACCTGCGCCCCGGCGGGGAGCACTGCGATCGTGCAGCTGAAGCTGTCCTCGGCGGTTGTGCACCCGTCAGGCGGTGCGAGCGGGGGATCGGTGCTGACCGCGGCCACGGTGGCCCGACCGGTCACGGTGTCGGTGAGCCTCACCTGGCGAGCGTCGCTGGGCCCGTTGTTGGTGGCGACGATCGTGAACGTGCCCGGCGTGCCCGGCACGACCGCCGGCCCGGCCGTCTTGGTGACGCTCAGGTCGGCCCTGGGCTGGAGCGCCACGCCCGCCGACGCCGAGTTGTTGCCGGGTGTGGGGTCGACAGTGGACGAGGTCACCGTCGCCGAGTTGGCGATGCTCACGGCGGTGGACGAGCTGGGGGCGGCCAGCCTCACCGTGCGGGTGGCCACCGCGCCGGCGGCGAGGGTGCCGACGTCGCAGCGCACCGCGCCGCCGGCCAGCAGGCAGCCGGCGTCGGCGCCTGCGAACGACGTGCCCGCCGGGAGCGTGTCCACGATGATGACGCCGTCGGCCGGGTTGGGCCCGGCGTTGGTGACGGTGAGCGTGAACGGCACCGGCTCGCCCGGGGCGGCGGTCGTCAGCGCCGTCGCCTTCGAGAGCCGCAGATCGGCGACCGCCGTCACCGGCGTGGCCGTCTGGTTTGTCTCGTACGTGAACGGCGTGCCGATGGTGGCGGCCACGTAGGCGAGGTTGGCGCTGTTGGTGAGCGTGGTGTTCGCCGCCCCTGGGTCGACGGTGACCCGGAACGTGAAGGACGCCGATTCCGCAGGCGCCAGCTCGCCCCCCGCCGCAGGGGTGCCCGCACCGTCCCCCAGCGGCGCCACGATCGTGCGTGTGCCGGCGTCATAGGTGGCCGCGCCGTTGGTGGCCGAGAGCGAGCCCGGGACCAGCGTCGTGCCCGGCGGGAGCACGTCGCGGGCCACCGAGTTGCGAGCAGGATCCTGGCCGGAGTTGACCAGAGTGATGGTGTACTCGAGGGTGTCGCCCGGCTGGGCGGGCTCGTGGCCCGAGAGGTTGGTGACCGTCTTCGAGCTGGTGGAGAAGTCGGGGGCGTCGAGGTCGATGGTGGTGCCCAGGGCGCCCAGGAAGTAGGTCTCGCCGCCGGTGGTGAGGTTCACCGTGAACGACCGAGCCCCGTTGGGCACCGCGCCGGGCACCCCGAGGTCGATGAGGTCGTAGCCGAGCATGTTGCGGCTCGCCGGGTTGCGGGTGGTGATGTTGGCCCCGTCGCGCTCGTTGGAGCCGTTGAAGAAGTTGGTGCCCGGTGACTCGGTGGTGGCCAGCAGGGTGGTGTTGATGAGGGCCCGGTCGCCGTCCGAGCCCCGGTCGCCCTCGTAGGCCACGAAGGCGGCGCGCGTCTGCACGGTGCCCGCCAGCGGGGCGATGAAGCCCGACACCGGCACACTGACGTTCTCGCCCCGCTGCACGCTGGCGAAGCCGTCGAACACGGAGAGATTGCGCAGTGGCGCGGCGGGGTCACGGAAAACGACCACCAGGGTCCAGCCCGCGTAGCGGTCCTCGCCGGTGGGGGCGGCGATGTTGGCGGCCGCGTACGTGCCCGGCCCGGCGGCGGCGACCAGGCCGGTGACGACCGCGCCCCGCTGGTAGGCGCCGTCCTGGCCGCCATCGAACGTGCGCGTCGCGGTGACGGTCTGGTAGCCGCCGCCGGCCGGCGTGGCGAACCGCAGCGTCGACGGGTTGCCCACCGCCGGCGACCCGCCGGTGCCCCGGGTGGTGCGGGCGCCCCAGTACAGACCGGCCCACAGCACGGACGCGCCGTCCGGGAACACGACGTCGCTTGTGGACGACGACAACGTCGTGGCGTCGCTGTCGACGTCGAGCAACACCATCCCGTAGGCGTTGTTGTTGTTGTTCGTGGCCGGTGCGGCCGTGCCGTTGAGCGCCGCCGCGCAGGTCGGGGCGCTGGCCGGGCAGGTCATCAACGTGTTGCCGAACAGCGCGATCGACCCGTTGTCGTTGGTCGAGAAGATGGGCGCGAAGGGGATGATCGGCGCCGCCGTGGCGACCGGTGCCGCCACCAGTACGACCAGTCCGCTGGCACCCGCCAGCACTGCGAGCACGGCCATCATGCTGACGAGCGCTCGACGGGCGCGCGCGGCCTGCTGCATCGTCCCCCCTCACTCTTCTGTTCGGCTGAGCGTCAGCGGCTGCGGTCGATCCGCGACGCGCCCCGCTCGACGTAGCCCGAGGCGCGGTCGCGCGCGTCCTCGAGGCGGCGGTTGGCGAACATCGTCTCCTCCAACCGGCTCTCCTGGACGAACAGCCAGACGAGCACGCCGACGACCGCGCCGATGATCGGGAACACGATGAACGCCCACAGCTGCCCGAGGGCGTCGCCGCCGGCGAAAATGGCGGCGCCGAAGCTGCGGGCGGGATTGACCGAGGTGTTGTCCACCGGAATGGAAATCAGGTGGATCAGGGCCAGCGTGAACCCCACCGTGAGGCCCGATGCCGCGGGCAGGAACCGGCCGTGCGTGGTGGACAACACCACGAACACCAGCAAGGCGGTGAACACGATCTCGACCACCACCATGGCGCCGAAGCCGTAGCCGCCGGGCGAGAAGTCGCCCCAGCCGTTGGCGGCGAAGTTGTTGGTGGCGTCGAAGGTGTCGAGGTTGTTGGCGATGATGAAGATCAGCAAGCCACCCAGGGCGGCGCCGATCAATTGGCCGATGATGTAGAAGGGAATGGTGGCGGTGGGGATCTTGCGGGCGATGGCCATCGCGACGGTGACGGCGGGATTGATGTGGCAGCCCGACACGTGCCCGAGCACGTAGGCCATCACCAGCAGCGAGAGCCCGAAGGCGAGGGCCACGCCCAGCACGCCGATGCGGTCGGCGGCGAGGATGGCCGACCCGGGGCCGCCGAGCATGAGCACGGTCGTGCCGACGATCTCGGCCGCCAGGATGCGGACGTTGGACGGCGGTACTACCGGGGCGACGTCGGCCGGCCGCCGGTCGACGCCCTCGGGATCGGCGACCTCGGGAGGAATGACGGACTCGGGGGTGGATGACATGCCTGCTCCTTCTGCGTGGCGGAACGGAGACCCGGCGCCACGAATATCAGCACGGGTGCCGTCATCGTGCATCACCCTGGTCGGGTGATGGCGGATCGTCAGGGGATGAGGCGCAGTTCGCGCGCGCGGCGGACGGCCTCCGAGCGCGAGCGCACATCGAGCTTGCGGTAGATCGCGCTCACCTGGGTCTTCACCGTGTTGTGCGACACGATGAGCTCGTCGGCCAGCTCGGGCAACGTGAGGTGGCTGGTGAGGTGGCGCAGCACGAGCAGCTGACGGTCGCTGAGCGGCTCGACCAACCCGTTCGCCGGCCCGTTGGGGCGCGGCGGGGTCTCCTCGGCCTGGCGCCGCCGCCGCTCGACGATTCGGTCGAGCACTACGGCATGGATGCGACTAGCGCGGGCCTGCACCTCCAGCACGTCGAGGCGCCGCGCCGCGGAGGCCGCGTCGCCCAACGCCACCTCGAGCTCCACGCGCTCGAGCGCGACCGGGGCGCGCACGAGCGTGGGCACCTGGCCGTCGACGAGGGCCTCGGCGCGGGTGAGGGCGTCACCCGCCCCGTCGAGGTCACCGTGGCGGCGGGCCAGGTGGGCTCTGACCCGGAGCGCGTTGGCCATCCCGATGGTCGCCGGCTCCCCCTGGCCGGCCCACAGGTCCAGCGCCAGCTCCGCCACTGCGCCGGCCCGTTCGGTGTCTCCGGCGGCCAGCAGCACGGCCGCGAGCGAGGCGGTGGCGACGGAGTCGTCGACCACCAGGCGCGTCCGGGCGAGGAACTGGTGCGCGGCGGCGATGGCGTCGTCGTGCTGCCCGTAGGCCGAACGCAACGCGGCCTCCCAGCTGTCGGCCCGCTCGAAGAAGGGATCGTCCAGGCGGTGATGCGCGAGACGTGAACGGGCCCGGTCCCGATGGCGCTGGAAGTGTTCGGCGTCGCCGATGCCGGCGTGCACGATGGCGGCCAACAGGTCGCCCCGGGCGCGGACGCGAGGGTCGTCGGGCAAGCAGGGCCACAGGGTGCTGAGCCACTGCCACGCCTCTGGCCGGCCGATGAGCAGCAGCGACGACGTGTGCTCGAGCGCTCGTTCCGGGTCTTCGGTGAGGAAGCGGTCGGGGATGGCCGCCAGCCAACGGGCGATGTCGCGCCGGTGGCCCTGGGTGTAGAGCGCCTCACGATGGGCCGTGAGCAAGGTGACGGCGCAGTCGTAGTCCTCGGCCCGCAGGGCATGGTCGATGGCGGACGGGACGTCGCCCTGCTCGCGATACCACTGGGCGGCGCGGCAGTGCGCCTGCCGGGCGGCGTCGCGATCGGCCAGGCGTAGCTCGGCGCGCAACAACTCGGCGAACAGTTGGTGGTAGCGGTAGCGCGGGGTGCCGTCGTCGGCCGCCCGGATGAACAGCTGCTGGGCGGCCAGCGAGCGCAGGCGCGCGCCGCTGTCGGCGCGCCCGGTGACGGCATCGCAGATGCCGGGCTCCAGCTCCCCTCGAGCACCGCCGTGCGCAGCAGGAAGTGGCGGATATCGGCCGGCTGGCGAGCCAGGACCTCGTCCACGATGAGCTCGGCGACGGTGGCCTCCGAGCGGCCGAGGCGCTGCACGACCTCGTCGGGCGTGGCGCCCCGCTCGAGCGCTAGAGCGGCCAGGCGGAGGCCGGCGGCCCAGCCCTCGGTGCGGGCATGCAGGGCCCGGGACACGGCGGCGGGGACGGCCGGGCCCGGTGCGGCGGCGAACAGGGCGACGGTCTCGTCCACGTCAAACACGAGGTCGTCGGCGCGGATCTCGCCCAGCTCGCCGCGAGCCCTCCAGCGGCCCAGCGGCAGCGGTGGGTCGGCCCGGGCGGTGAGCACCAGGTGCAGGCAGGGTGGCAACTCCTCGATCAGCGCCGCCAGTGCCGCCCATGCCGCCGGGTCGGCCACGACGTGGACATCCTCGACCACGACGACGACGGGCCGGTGGACGTGGAAGGTGAGGTCGTCCACCAGCGCGCTGACGGCCGCGGCCGGATCGGGAGTGGCCACGGCGAGGTGCTCGGCGGCCTGGGCGGCGGCGGCGGGCTCTACGGAGTCGACCGCGACGGTGATGGCCCGCGGCAAGGCGGCGGCGTGGTCGTCGCCCTCGCCCAGGGTGCACCAGGCCCACCTGACGGTGGGCGCCAGACGCTCGATCCAGGCGCGCACGGCTGTCGTCTTGCCGGCGCCCGGGGGCCCGACCACCAGGCTGAGGCGGCGGCCGGGACGGGACTCGAGCTCGGCGTCGAGGCGCCGGCGGTCGACGAGCACCGGCGGCAGGGCGGGCGCGACGGTGCGGAGCGGTCGCACGCGCGACCGACGCCCCGACCGGGGCCCCGCCGCCATCTCCTGGGGCATTTCGGCGAGCCTGAACCCGGTCTCGCCGTCCGTGAAAGCGTCCTCACTCGGAGTCGGGTGGGCCTCCGTCGCTCACCTTGACGTCGACGAGTTGGAGGCCGAAGTCGCGCACCCGGGCGAGCAGGCCGTGCAAGCCGGCCTGGTCGGTGATTTCGCCGGCCAGCACGCTCTCGGTGCGCACGTCGAAGCCGTCGAACGACGACGACACCAGGTCGCCCACGACACCGCGGACCGGATCTCGACGTGCTGCATCGGTGCAGTGTGCGCCGCTCCCGAGCGGCCGGCATCACCCTGATCGAGTGAACAACCCTGAGCGTTGGGACACTTTCGCGTCGCCGGCGCGCAAAAAGTGACCCAGCGCTCGCCGGGCCGCCCGGCGATCAGTGCTCTTGGATGTCGAGGTGGCGGGCGGCGTACACCGCCGCCTCGGTGCGGCGGGTCATGCCCATCTTGGCCAGGACGTTGGTGACGTAGTTCTTCACCGTCTTCTCGGCCAGGTGCAGGCGCTCGCCGATGCCCCGGTTCGTGAGCCCCTCGGCCATGAGCTCGAGGATGCGCCGCTCCTGCTCGGTGAGCCGGGCCAAGCGCTCGTCCTGCTCGCCGCCGCCCCGCAGGCGCTCGAGCACGCGAGCGGTGACGGCCGGGTCGAGCAGGCTCTGGCCGGCGGCCACCCGCCGGATGGCCTCCACCAGGTCGTTGCCCCGCACCTGCTTCAGCACGAAACCGGCGGCGCCCGCCATGATCGCCTGGAACAGCGCCTCGTCGTCGGCGAACGAGGTGAGCATGAGGCAGGCGGTACGGGGATGCAGGGAGCGGATCTCCCGGCACACCTCGACCCCGTTGCCGTCGGGCAGGCGGACGTCGAGCACGGCGACATCGGGGTCGAGGGCGTGGATGCGGCCGACCGCCTCGGCGGCGGTACCCGCCTCCCCGATCACCTCGAGCTCGCCCTCACCCTCGCTCTCGAGCAGGTCACGCACACCCCGGCGGACCAGCTCGTGGTCATCGAGAAGGAAGACGGTGATCGTCCCGCTCACCCGCCCACGGTACCGCGGGTGCCGGCTGGGCCTCGGCGTGCGGTAGGCCGTCGCTCCCCCGGGCGAAGCGCCGCCCCGACACCACCTCGCTGGCGATGCGGATGTACTCGTGGTCCTCGTTCCCCGCCCGCCACGGGGGCAGGGGCAGGCGGCGGACGGCGGCCACGTCGTTGGGGTCGGCCACCACGCTGGCCCGGCCGATCACGAGCACGCTCCACCCGACCGACAGGTCCGGGTCGGTGGAGTCGGCCTCCAGGCACAGCACCGAGCCCCGGCGGCCGGCGTCACGCACCGCGCCGGGGCCCGTGCGCACGATGACGTCGCGCCCGAGCAGGTGGAACGCCACCGGCAGGATGATCGGCAACGCCTGGCGGGTGAGGCCGACTCGGCCCACGCGAGCTCGCGCCAGCAACCGGAGGCTCTCCTCGTCGTCGAGGACCTCCAAGCCGTTGCCATCGATCTCCATGCTCCCGCCAGCCTGCGGCGCGTCGCCCCCCGTCGACCAGGGACCAAGGTAGGTTCGGCTCCCGGGGACCAACGTCCCGCTGTCGCCGGGTCCTCCATCGACGAACCCTCGCGGTGGGCTTGCTGCGCGGCGGCGAGGCCCGCGAGGCTTCGGCGCCATGACGGACACACCAGTGGACGAACGGCCGCGCTCGCGCGATGGGCTGGGCGTAGTGGCCGCCATCGCCGCCGTGGCCGCGGTGGCGGCCCTGGCCGTCGCCATCGTCGCCATCGTGATGGCGGGGTCGTCCGACTCCGACGGGACGGTCGCCGCCGGAGGGGCCGCGGGCGGCGGAGGCGGGGGCGGCACGGCCGAGGCCGCGCTGTCGGAGTTCTCCATCGACCTGTCCTCCAACGTGGTGCCCACCGGCACCAAGATCGCCGTGATCAACAACGGGACGACCACGCACAACCTGGCCGTGCGCGACACCGACCTCATCTCGTCCAACCTGGAAGCGGGCGAGACGGGCGAGCTCGACGTGTCCACGCTGGCCGCCGGCACCTACGAGGTGTACTGCCAGATCCCGGGCCACGACGTGGCCGGCATGAAGGCCCAGCTCACCATCGGCGCCGCCGGCACCGAGGTGGCCGCCACCGACTCGGTCAGCGCCGACCACACCGAGCACACCATGACGGCCGAGGAAGGCGCCGCCCAGGACCAGGCCATGATCGACTCGATCATGGCGTTCCCGGCCGAGACCAAGGGCAAGGGCAACCAGCCCCTGGCGCCCACGATCCTGCCCGACGGCACCAAGCACTTCGACCTCACCGCCGCCATCACCGACTGGGAAGTCCGCCCGGGCGAGGTGGTGCAGGCGTGGGCCTACAACGGCACCGTGCCCGGGCCCCGCATCGACGTCGAGGTGGGCGACAAGGTCGAGGTCCAGATCACCAACAACCTGCCCATCGGCACCGACATCCACTGGCACGGCATCGACGTGCCCAACGACCAGGACGGCGTCGCACCGATCACCCAGGACATGATCAAGAGCGGCGAGTCGTACACCTACCGGTTCACGACCACCGAGCCGGCCATCGGCATGTACCACGCCCACGCCCACGGGCACGAGAGCGTGCCCAACGGCCTGTTCGGCACCATTTACGTGGGCCAGCTTCCCCTGCCCGCCGGCCAGACCA
>JBIOZN010000127.1:0-2669 GCA_044871175.1 Acidimicrobiales bacterium
ACGTACACGGTCCGTCCCGGCGACACGATGTGGTCCATCGCTGCCCAGTTGCAGCCCACGGGCGACCAACGCGAGCTGGTGGCCGAGCTCATGCAACGCAACGGGGGCGACGTGGTGCATGTCGGCCAGCAGCTCGTCGTTCCCGCTGCTCGGTCGGGCTGATGGCCGGCTGGCGGTCAGGAGCCGGCGCTAGCGTCGCCGTTGGTGCGCTGCCCGGCCTGCCTCGCGTTCGACACTCGGGTCCTCGACTCGCGTACCGCCGAGGACGGGGCCGCCATTCGCCGGCGTCGCCTGTGCCCGGCGTGCAACCACCGTTTCACCACCTACGAGCGGGTGGAGGTGGTACCTCTCGTCGTCGCCAAGCGCTCGGGGCAGCGCGAGGCGTTCGACCGCACGAAGATCGTTGCGGGAGTAGCCGCCGCGGCCAAGGGACGCCCGGTCCCGCCCCACCAGATCGAGCTGCTCGCGGCCGACGTCGAGGACGCGCTGCGCCTCGAGGGCCCTGAGGTCACCAGCGCCCAGGTCGGCGTCGCCGTACTCGATGCGCTTCGTCGTCTCGACGAGGTGGCCTATGTGCGGTTCGCCAGCGTCTACAAGGGCTTCAGCGCGGCCGCCGATTTCGAGCGGGAGGTGACCCTGCTCGGCGCGTCGCAGGCTCTGGCCAAGGGCAGCGAGCCGAAGCGGCACTGACGCGCAGGGCCCGCAGGCGCTCGGCCGGGCGCGCCCGGGCCGGGCGCAGTCCGGTCCGGCGCAGTCCGGTCCGGTCCGGTCCGGTCAGTGTTCGACGAGCCAGCGCGTGTACAGGTAGCCCTCGTCGTCGGCCAGGACGTGGGCCAGGCGCAGCCCCAGCGGGTCGATGGGCGGCCCGTGGGCGAAGCGGGGGCTGGTGCCCGACACCAGCAGGGGCGCCACGGTGGCGCACACCTCATCGACGACGCCGGCCTGCAACAAGTCGCCGTTCAACGTGGGGCCGCCCTCGGCCACCACCACGCGGGCGCCCCGCTCGGCCAGGGCCGCCAGGGCGAGGGCCGGGTCGACCCGGCCGCGCCCCACGCGCACGACCTCGAGTCCGCCAGGAGGCGCAGGGGCCTCCTCGGTGGTGACCACGATGGCCCCCCCCGAGGCCAGCAGGCGATCGAGCCCGTCCAGGCGACCGGACGCAGTCACGAGGGCGATGCGCAAGCCCTCGCGGCGCGGCGGCCCATAGCGCTCTACGCGCGCGGTGCCCGCCCCGACGAGCACGACGTCGGCCAGTGCCCGCAGCGTGTGGAACACGGCGTAGTCACCGGCTCGCCCCAGGCCCCCGGCCCGGCTCTCGATGGCGGTGGCCCCGTCGACGCTGGTGATCATGTCGATCAGCACCCACGGCCGACCATCGTGGATCGCCCGAGCGGGCTCGGCGTAGGCCTCGGGTGCGGTCACGGTGGTCGGCGGCCCCGGGATGACCCGGCCGAACACGAAGTCGGTCATGGCCGGCCACCCGGCGCCACCGCGACGGTTCGTGCCGAGCCCGCGGCGGGTGGCGCGCTGGCGGGCCGGTCCACAGAGGAATCCACAAGATGTTCCCCTAGCACCCCACAGGGGGGCAGCCCTACCGTGCGCGCCGTCACCGGGCTGCGGTGCGTGCGCGAGGCGGATGGGAAGGTCCCCGGGGGGCAGCCCGGAGGCACGTGGGCGACAGTCGCCCGAACCTGCCCGGAGCGCACCGCAGCCCGCCCGCTCTCGTCCTGCCGGCCACAAGCCTTGCCTCTGGGAGTTACAGCCGTGTAGTCTGTGGGCACTAGATCTCGTAGGGGGAAGCGGGTTGGTGCCGCCTCGACCACAAGTTGTTGTGGTCAGCTCGCGCCCTTTCGGGAACACCGCGCCATTCATCCCCTCCCCATCCACCGGGCGACTTCGAGCCTAGGAGCAGCCATGGCCCTCGCATCCGAGCAGACCGGCATCGGCCTGCGCCGTCACTTCACGGTGCCCGGCACGCACCCCTACGACCAGATCGCCTGGGAGCGCCGCGACGGCCGGATCAGCAACTGGAAAGACGGCAGCGTCGCCTTCGAGCAGCGCGACGTCGAGTTCCCCACGTCCTGGTCGCTCAACGCCACCAACATCGTTGCGCAGAAGTACTTCCGGGGCACCCTGGGCACGCCCGAGCGCGAGCACTCGCTGCGCCAGGTGATCGACCGGGTGGCCGACACGATCACCGGCTGGGGCGAGTCCGGCGGCTACTTCGTCGATGCCGACGAGGCCGAGACGTTCCGGGCCGAGCTCAAGCACGTCCTCGTCACGCAGAAGGCGGCGTTCAACTCGCCGGTGTGGTTCAACATCGGCGTGCCCGGCGTGCCGGCACAGTCCTCGGCCTGCTTCATCCTGGCCGTCGAGGACTCGATGGCGTCCATCCTCAACTGGTACCGGGAGGAAGGCACCATCTTCAAGGGCGGCTCCGGGGCGGGCGTCAACCTGTCCCGCATCCGCTCGTCCAAAGAGCTCCTGAAGGGCGGCGGCACGGCCTCGGGCCCGGTGAGCTTCATGCGGGGGGCCGACGCGTCGGCGGGCACCATCAAGTCTGGCGGCAAGACCCGGCGCGCCGCCAAAATGGTCATCCTCAACGCCGACCACCCTGACGTCGGGGAGTTCGTGTGGTGCAAGGCCCGCGAGGAGCGCAGGGCACGCGC
>JBIOZN010000128.1:0-6729 GCA_044871175.1 Acidimicrobiales bacterium
GCCGGTCGGCAGCCAGGTCGGCAGCCCACGCCGGTGCCACCGCCGGCCCCGCCGGCCCCGCCGGCCCCGCCGGCCCCGTCGGCCCCGCCCACGGCGTCGGCCCGGCCCACTGCGCCGGCCCGGCCCACTGCGCCGGCGCCGCCCATCGCCCTGCTCGACCCGGCGGTCCCCGCCGACCACCGCGCGCCCGTCGCCACCGCCTATGCCGGTCTGCCCGAGCGTTGGCAGCTCGCCCTCTGGCACACGGAGGTCGAGGGCGACCCACCCGCCGCCGTGGCACCCCTGCTCGGCTTGGCGCCCAACGCCGTGGCCGCCCTCGCCTACCGGGCGCGCGAGGGGTTGCGCACGGCCGACGTGCAGGTGCGTCTGGCGGGCGACGTCCCCGAGGGGTGCCGGGCCACCGTGGAACGGCTGCCGGTGTACGTGCGCGACGGCCTCTCGGCCGCCGACCACGCTGCCGTCGAAGAGCACCTGGCCCACTGCCCGGGCTGCACCACCACGGCGGCCGAGCTGCGTGACGTGCGGACATCCCTGCGTCGGGGGCTCGTGCCCCTCGTTCTCGGGGCCGTGCCCGCCCGGTACCTCACCGCCGTCGGCGCCGCTGTCACCGCCCGGAGGGGGCTGCGGTCGACGCGCGCCCAGCTGGGCCTGGCCGCCGCCGCCCTGGCCGCGGTCGTGGCCGCCGGGGTGGCCGTCAGCGCCGACGACGCCCGCTCGGACGACATCGCCGCCGTGGCCACCACCCTGCCTGCGCCCACCACCACGGCCGCCGCCACCACGACGACTCGCGCCGCCACCACCATCGCGCCGGCCTCGACCAGCGCCCGCTCGACGGCCCCCGTCCCGGCGGCCACGGTGGCGGCGCCCCCCACGGGCACCACGGTGCTGGTGTCGCCGGCGCCCGCGGCGGCCACCACCACGACCACCGTGGCCCGCACCACCACGACGGTGAAGCCGACCACCACGACCGTGAAGGCCACCACGACGACCCGGCGCACCACCACGACGGTGCCGCCGCCGCGGCTGGCGCTCGCAGATCCACCGAGCATGGACCGGGATCCGTTGCGAGGCGCCGCCGCCACGCTGTCGGTGCCCGTCACCCGCAGCGGCCAGGGCGACCCGGCGCCGCTTCGGGTCTCACTCACCAACGCAGTCGTGGCGGGCGCTCCTTCGGCCGAGGGCAAGGCCCTACCGGCCTGCGACGCCCACGACTACGGCTGGTCCTGCCCGCTCGGCTCCTTGCCGTCGGGCACGTCCACGGTCTCCTTCCCGCTCAATGTCGCTCCCGTCGCCGTCGAGGATCCGAACCCCTTCGTCACTGTCGAGGTGGGTGGCGTCGGCAAGCCCTGGTCGGGCGAGTTCAAACTCGACCCGTTGGCGGTGTCGGCGCGTCTCACGGCCGCGCGCGACGCGGTGGAGGTCAAGCTGACCAACGCCGGCGATGACGCGTTGACGGCCGAGGCCGTGGGCACCGTCGCCGTCACCGGCGGCGACGCCCTCTCCCTGCTGGTCGGCGATCTCCCGCCCAAGACCCCGCGTCAGGTGATCGTGCGGCTGCGGGCCGACGCCGACCCATCGGCCTTGACCGTGTCGGTCGGCGGACGCGCCTCGATGCCGGTGGGCCCGCCCGACGAGACGACGACCACGACCACCACCACCACCGTCGACGACAGCACCACCACCACGACCACTCCCGGGGGCTCCGCGGCGACGACCTGAGCGTTCTCGGCCCGCAGTTGGTCAGCAGGCCCACGGGGTACCGAGAAGCTCACGACCCGGCCGACGGGCGGCCGTCCGCCGGAGGTGGCGCTGGGATCACCGCCTAACGTGGACCGATGGCGCGCCGGCTGGTGGTGATCGGGGGAGATGCCGGCGGCATGACCGCCGTCTCCCAGGTGCGTGCCCTCGCCCCCGACACCGAGATCGTGGCCCTCGAGAAGAGCCAGTGGACCAGCTACTCGGCCTGCGGCATCCCCTACGTGCTGAGCGGTGACGTAGACGATGTCGAGTCCCTTGTGGCCCGCGCGCCTCACGAGCACCGCCAGCGCCACCGTGTCGACATGCGCACGGGCCACGAAGCCGTGGCTCTCGACCTCGACGCCCGCCAGGTCGAGGTGCGCGACCACGTCCAGGAGCGCACGTATCGGTTCGGCTTCGACCAGGCCCTGGTGGCCACCGGCACGGTCGCGCTCACCCCCCGCGTGCCCGGCGTCGACCTGCCGTTCGTGCACCTGGCCCGCACCCTGGATGACGCCCTGCGCCTCCAGCCCATCACGGCGGCGGCCGCCGGTACCGACGCCGTCGTCGCCGGTGGGGGCTACCTCGGCATCGAGCTGGCCGAAGCCCTGGTCGAGCGGGGCGCCCACGTCAGCCTGATCGACCACAACGACGAAGTGATGACCAGCCTCGACCCTGACATGGGCGCGCTGGTGGGAAAGGCCCTGCGCGGCGGCGGGGTGCAGCTGGTCACCGGCGGCGAGATCGAAGCCATCGAGCCCGGCGTCGTGCGCACCACCGAGGGGGCCCTGCCCGCCGAGCTCGTGCTGCTGGCCACCGGCGTGCGGCCCGACGCCGACCTGGCCGCCGCCGCCGGCGTGCGGCTCGGGGTCAGCGGCGCCATCGCCGTCGACCGCCGTCAGGCCACCTCGGCGGCCGGCGTGTGGGCGGCGGGCGACTGTGTCACCAGCGTGCACCGCGTCTCGGGCCGGCCGGTGTGGATCGCCCTGGGCACCCACGCCAACAAGCAGTCGCGCGTCGCCGGCATCAACATCGGCGGGGGCTACGCCACCTTCCCGGGCGTGCTCGGCACCGCCATCACGAGGTTCGCCGACACCGAGATCGCCCGCACCGGGCTCAACCAGCGGGAGGCGGCCGATGCCGGGTTCGGCGCCATCGCCACCACCATCGAGACCACCACCCGGGCCGGCTACTACCCGGGCGCGGCGCCCATGACGGTGCGCCTGGTGGCCGAGCGCCGGTCGGGCCGGCTGCTCGGCGCCCAGATCGTGGGCGGGGGCGGCGCCGGCAAGCGCATCGACACGTGTGCCGCCGCCATCGCCGCCGAGATGACCGTGGAGGACGTCGTCGGCCTCGACCTCGCCTACGCCCCGCCGTTCTCCAGCGTGTGGGACCCCGTGCAGCAGGCGGCCCGCGCCGCCCTCCGTGCCGTGGCTGCCCCCCCGCCGGCGTCATGACGGCCGTCGAATCCGCCCGCGAGGCTCTGTGGCGCGACCGCAGCGTCACGGGAGGGGCGTGGTGCCGGCGCCTGTCCGACCTCACCGACGGCTGGCTGCGCGAGCTGTTCGTGGCGGCCATGGGCACTCCGCCGTTCCCGCCCGTCGCCCTCGTGGCCGTGGGCGGGTACGGCCGCCGGGAACTCGCCCCGCACAGCGACCTCGACATCCTTCTGCTGCACGACACCCGGCGGGGCGTGGCCGACATGGCCCAAGCCCTGTGGTACCCGATCTGGGACGCCAAGGTGAAGCTCGGCCACGCCGTGCGCACCGTGAAGGAGGCGCTGGCCCTGGCCGACGACGACCTCGACACCGCCACTGCGCTCCTCACGGCGCGCCACGTGGCCGGCGACGTCCAGCTCAGCGAGAAGCTGGCCACCCGCGCCCGGTCCCAGTGGCAGCGCCGGTCCCGCCGGTGGCTGGCGGCGCTGGACGCATCGGTGGCCGAACGCCAGACGGCCCACGGCGAGGTCGCCTACCTGCTCGAGCCCGATCTGAAGCACGGGCGGGGCGGCTTGCGCGACGTGCAGGCGCTGCGCTGGGCCGAGGCGGCCGAGTTCGTGCTGCTGCCGGGCGACGGTGACGCCCTGCAGCGCGCCTACGAGACATTGCTGGCCGCCCGCGTGGAGCTGCAGCGGCGCTCCGGTCGCCCCATCGACACCCTCCGCCTGGACGAGCAGGACGCGGTGGCCCTCGCCCTTCGCGATCGCAGCGCCGACGCGCTGATGGGCCGCATCGCGGCGGCGGCGCGCACCATCGCCTGGACCAGCGACGAGAGCTGGCGTCGGGTGCGCTCGGGCTTGGAGGGACCGGCGGGCCGGGAGTTCCGCCGGGACCACCCCCTCGCCGCCGGTGTGGTGCGCCGGGACGCGTCGCTGCACCTGGAAGCGGGCGCCGACCCTGCCGCCGACCCCCACCTGGTCCTGCGCGTGGCGCTGGCCGCCGCCCGCACCGGGCTGCCCATCGAGCGCGCCTCGCTCGACCGTCTGGCGGCGCGCACGCCGGTGTTCCCCGACCCGTGGCCGGCGGGCGCGATCGACGAGCTGTGCTCCCTGCTGCTCACCGGGCCGGCCGCCATCCCCGTGCTGGAGACCCTCGACCAGCGGGGCCTGGTGGTGAAGCTCCTGCCCGAGTGGAAGGCGGTGCGCAACCGGCCGCAGCGCAACGCCCTGCACCGCTACACCGTCGACCGCCACCTGTGGGAGTGCGCCGCCCAGGCCGCGCTCCTGGCCGACCGTGTCGAGCGGCCCGACCTGCTCGTGCTGGCCGCGCTGCTGCACGACCTGGGCAAGGGCAGCCCCGGCGAGCACAGCGAGGCGGGCGTCGTCCTGATCCGTCGGCTCGGGCCCCGCCTGGGGCTGCCGGCGGCCGACGTCGCCGTCCTCGAACGGCTCGTGCGCCACCATCTGCTGCTGCCCGACGTGGCCACCAAGCGCGACCTGGCCGACCCCGACGCCATCACCCCCGTGGCCGAGGCCGTGGGCGACCCCCGCACGCTCGTCCTGCTGGCCGCCCTCACCGAGGCCGACGGCAAGGCCACCGGGCCGGCGGCGTGGAGCGACTGGAAGGCCGAACTGCTGGCCGAGCTGGCGGCCCGCGTCCACGAAGTGCTGGGGGCCGGGCACCTCTCGGCCGAGCCGTGGGCGCCCTTCCCCTCGGCCGAGGTGGCGGCGCACATGGGCGAGCGGCGGCGCTGGATCTCCTCCGACGTCGAGCGGGCGACCATGACCGTCGTCGATTGCGACCGTCCCGGCATCCTCGCCCGGGTGGCCGGCGTCATGAGCCTGCACGGCCTGCCCGTGCTGGCCGCTCGCGTCCATGCCGACGGTGACATGGCGGCGGCCGAGCTACGGGTGGCGCCCTCGGCGGCGGGCACGGACGTGCGCTGGGAGCGCCTGGCCACCGACGTGGTCGCCGCCCTCGACGGCCGCCTGGCCCTGGGCGCCCGCCTGGCCGACCGGGCACGCAGCTACGCCCGCCGGCCGCTGGTGCCCGTGGGCCAGCTGCCATCGGTGACCTTCGACGACCGGGCTTCGTCCGATGCCACCGTGGTGGAGGTACGGGCGCCCGACCGCATCGGGCTGCTGTACCGGATCGCCTCGACCCTGGCCGACATGCTGCTCGACATCCGCCACGCCAAGGTGCAGACGCTCGGGCCCGAGGTCGTCGACGCCTTCTACGTCCGCACGGCGACGGGCCACAAGCTCACCGACCCCGCCCACCGCGCCGAGGTCGAGCGGGCGCTGCTGCACGCCATCGGCGAGTAGCCGGGCCGGGTGCGGTGATCGCGCGCCGGTAGGGTCGGCGGCCATGGTGGACGAGCAGGACCCGCGGGGCCCGGGGGACTTCACCCGCGACCTGCTGCGCTGGAGCGAGGCCCTGGCGGGCATCGCCCGCACCGGGATGGGCTTCACCGAGAGCCTCTATGAGCGCGAGCGCTACGAGGAGGTGCTGCGCGTCGCCGCCGACATCAAGGCGGCCGCCGACGAGGCCCTCGAGGTCGCCCGCGAGCGCGACCACTTCGTCCAGGAGTGGATCGACTCGGTGGGGTCGGGCGTCCCCGGTTACGTCACGCCCAAGGTGGCGGTGGGGGCGATCGTCGGCAATCAGGCCGGCCAGATCCTGCTGGTGAAACGGGCCGACTCGGGTATCTGGCTGTACCCGACGGGCTGGGCCGACGTGGGCTACTCGCCCGCCGAGGTGGCCATGAAGGAAGTGGCCGAGGAGACCGGCATCGAGGTCGAGGTCGTGCGCCTGGTGGCCGTGCTCGACGGTATGCGGATGGGGTTCACCCGACTGCCGCTGTACTCGCTGGTGTTCCACTGCCGGGCGGTGGGGGGCGAGCTCCAGGCCCACCCGCTGGAGACGGCCGGCGTGGGCTGGTTCGGCGCCGACGAGCTGCCCTGGCCGCTGGCGGGGGCTCAGCAGTGGGGCGAGCTCGCCTTCCGAGCCATCCGGGGCGAGCCCGTGGAGGTGCTGTTCGACCCCCCGCGCACGCCGGTATGGCGGGCGACCTCCGAGGCCGAGCGGTGAGGCCCCTCGGCGGCGTGGTCACGACGGCCGAAGAGTTCAACGAGCTCGGCGAGGGCACCCTGGCGAGGCTGGTGGGACTGGAGATCACCTCGATCGGTCCCGGCGAGGCGACCGGACGCCTGCCCGTGCGGCCCCATCTGCTGGCGGCCAACGGCTACCTCCACGCCGCCTCGTTGATCGCCCTCATCGACACGCTGGCCGGCTACGGCTGCCGCCGGTCGCTGCCCAAGGGGGCGGAGTCGTTCACCACCATCGAGCTCAAGACCAACTTCCTCGGCACGGTGCAGCAGGGCACGGTCGCGGGCCGGGCGTGGCTGGTGCACGGCGGGCGCACCACCCAGGTGTGGGACGCCGAGGCCACCGACGAGGCCAGCGGCCGCACGCTGGCGCTGTTCCGCTGCACCCAGATGGTGCTCTACTCCCGCTAGCCCGGCCGTCGGCCTCCCACTTCGGAGCGTTGGGG
>JBIOZN010000129.1:0-4954 GCA_044871175.1 Acidimicrobiales bacterium
GCGGCCCGTTGCTCCCGGGCCCACCACTCGGCGGCGGCGGTCACCTCGTCGAGCCACTCGACGTCGACGGGCGCCGCGGGGTCGATCCCCGCGGCGCGCATCACATCGGCCGGTACGATCCACGCCACAACGCGCCCTACTTGTCCTTGTCGGCGGTGCGGCGGGAGGCGACGGGGGCGGTGGCGCGAAGCTCGACGATGCCCAGGGCGGCGAACGTGGCCCACGTCCCGAGCCCGTAGATCGCCACATCCCGGCCGAGCTTCGGGGGCGACTCGGCGGTCACGGTGTGCGGCCCGTCCTCGACCCACACGCCGGCCTGCCGGTTCGTGACCAGGGCGACCCCGGGGGCGAGACTGGGGACGTTCACCACACGGAACCCGGCGAGCTCCACCGACAGCCCCGACGCGCTGGCCGACGCGCCGGCCACGTTCCCGGTCGGGGCCGACCCGATCGAGAACACGGCGCCGGCGATCGCCCCGTACACGTCATCGGCGGCGGCCACCACCGTCGCCGGCGCCCCGGTGGCCCGTTGCACCTTGCTCGAGGCCGAGAACAGGGCGGCGGCGATCTCTTGCGGTAGGGCGGTGGTGAGATCGATGAGCACGTAGTCGCCGGAGGCGGCGACGGCGGCGTCAGAGGCGGCGTTGTCGGTCACCATCGCGTAGGAGGCGGCCAGGATCGATTCGTACGCCGCGAGGTACGACGGCGAGCTGCGGAGGAGGAGCTGATAGCTCAGGTCGGAACCACCCGCGTACGTCGCCAGGTTCGCCGTCCCGGTCTTGATATCGACCCGCACCGACGTGATCTCGGTCTTTTCGGCGGCTTGGACGCCGACGAGGGCGTTGAGGTCGCCGTCGTAGTACGGCCAGTTGATCTGCATGCCCGACGTTCCGGCCGACATGGGCCCGCCGAGCGCGGTGATGAACGGGCGGCCGAGCCCGACGATCCCGTAGATCGTCGACAGCCAGTGAGGAGCCATGACCCCGGGGTTGTTGACCGTGACCTGGTCGACCCAGAACTTGGCCAGGTCGGGGATGTTCCGGTCGTGGGTGCGGGCCTCGGCGTACTCGATGTACGACGAGAATCGGGCCAGCGGGTGCGGTTCGTACCGCACGACGGCCCCGCCGTAGGAGGCGAGCGCGGCGGTGTGGGCGGCGCGCCGGCTGGCCTCGTCGTCGGGCGGGTCATCCGGCTCGGGATCGGGGTCGACGGGGGACACGGTCATCGTGGACATGGCACCTCTTTCGTGAGCGGCTAGGAGCGGTTGATGGCGGGCGTCGTCGAACCGGGGCACGACGACAGTGGAGAGCTCGACGAGGCGGCCGGCGTGGACGGTGATCGCGAACGTCCCGTCGGCCTGCTTCGCCTCGGTGGTGTCGCCGTAGGCGACGCCGACCGACACGGCGTCACGCACCCCGTTGCCCATCTGGCGCACGGCCCGGGCGACGTCGGGATCGTCGAGCTCGGCGCGGGGAATGGCGATCGTGGCGGCCAACCCGGTCCCGGTGTCGGTGAACGCCACCCCGTAGCCGAACGGCTTGTCGGTGCGATGATCAAGGAGGAACTTGACGTGTTCCGGGGTGGGCGGCGCGAGCGACCCCGCCTCGAAGGTGACGGTGTCGCCGAACCCGTTGGCGGTGACCGCGACGTTCCACGGGATCGCCGTCGGGACGTCGAGGAGTATCGGGTCGGCGGCGCCGGCCGCCTCGTCGAGCTCTCGAGGGGCGAGCTCGAACGAGGCGAGGTGCTCGAACCGGTCGAGCACGGCGCGGCGGGTCGCGGTGTCGGTCATGGCGCTCCGGTCGGGGTGAGGGCGGCCGAGCTCGAGGCGTCGACCGCGGCGAGCTCGGCGGTACGAAGGAACGGCGTCGGGTCGAGCGTCACGGTCGTACCCCGCGGCGTCACGTTCGGCATCGACAGGGTCTCGGCGAGACACGTCATGTAGGGGGCGACCCCGAACGTGAGGAGATCCCACCGGGACTGCTGCGCCGACTTGTAGGTCATCGAGTCGCCCGGCGTGACGGCCCCGACGAGAAACGCGGGGACGTTCATCACCCGGGCCAGGGCGGCGTCCTGATAGGTGCGGGCCTCGACCAGCTGCATGCGGGACGGGTCCAGCGTCGACTCGTGGTAGCGGACCGCCTCGTTCAGCGCGGCGATAGCGTTGCCCTCCCGAGCATCGGCGAACGCGCGGGCGAGCGACGTCCACTCGGCGGCCGACAGGGCGGCCGACCCGGGAACCTGCTCGAGCCAGCCGATTGGCACCGTCGACGCCGCGAACCGGGCCGCGGCCCGATCCAACCGGAGAGCGATCAGCAGCGGGGTCGGGTAGCCGAGCACCCCGGTCAAGGGCGACTCGAACACCACGACGTTCAGGTCGAACAGGCGGCGGGCCTCGGCGGCGGCGTCGCCCGGGGCCCACTCCCACCAGTCAGCGCGCCCGGTACCCCGCGCGGCGGCCAGCTGCGCGGGGTACCGAGCACGGTTCCGCGACCGGTGACCAGCCGGCGCGGTGAGCTCGACCCACGGCAGATGCACGAGGGCCGTCGGGTAGCCCTGCGGGTCGCGGGCGGTGATCAGACAGGCGGCCCACCCGTAGAAGATCAGGTCATCGACGACGTCGGCGGTCCACGCTTGGCGGGTGCGGGTCGGGTCCGGGTGCTCGAGCCAGCCGGCGCCGAGGTCGCGTACCTCCCCGCCGAACGTCGAGGTGCGCTCGAACGGCATATCGCCGAGCACGCCGCAGATAAGGTCGCGGCCCCGGTTGATGATCGACAGGTTCAGGGCGAGCTCGCGGGCGATCGGCGTCGTCGGGAGCGTGTCGACCAGGCCGTCGCGGGCGGCGACTGCCTCGGCGATCGATGCCACCACCCGGGAAGGTGCCTCGTCCCCCGCCGCGGCGGCCAACTCACGGGGGCGACGGTTCCACACAGCCATCGGACACCACCATCGGCGCGGTTACCGGCCGATTCCTAGAGTCCCTTATGTAACCGCGTTTATCGTCACGTGACGTTATTAGCGGGAGGAGACGATCGTGGCGGCGACGGGGGCGGGCGCAGCGGCCGCTGCAGCGGCCCACGTGACTGCGCACACGGCGGGCGGGGTACGGCGACGGTCCCATAGCCACGTGTCGCCGTAGCGGCGGGCGACGGCCTCGAGGAGGGCGCCGGCGAGCTCGGGTTGGGCGGCGTGACCGACGCGACCGTCGGCGATCAGGTCGACGAGGGTGGCGCACGACCGGGCCGCGCTGGCGGTGTCGAGCTTGTCGACCCGGCCGCGGGCCTGTCGGTCGATCTCGTCGGCCAGGTTGGCGGCCGGGCCGTAGGTGTCGACCACGACCCGGGCCCGAGGGTGGCGGGCGAGGAGCTCGAGGGCGGCGGGGACGATCCACGTGGCGCCGGCGCCCTGGGCGACGAGCTCGACATGCACCCCGGCCGGGGTTGGGGCGGCCACGGCGAGCGCGGCGCGGGACCGGTCGGGGGCGACGTCGACGGCGACGGTCCACGGGGCCAACCGGTCGAGGGCCAGCCCGTCGCCGAGCGCGGCCCACCGTGCGAGGTCGACGGCGCCAACGAGCTCATGTTCGGGGGCCCACCATCCGAGGTACTCGGCTTGGAACGTGGCGGCGTCCATCGCCTCGAGGTCGGGGACGAGCGCGTCGGGGGCGATGTGCCCCGCGGCGATCGCCGGATGGCCGAGGGCCCATGTGGCGGGGTCGTCGTAGGGGAGATCGCGGGGCGCGGCGAACTCGACGTAGAACACGCCGTCGCGGCGCCCCTCGGCCACCGCGGCGCGGCCCACGTCGCGGTAGCCGCGCAGCCACGACGCGGGCGCCCGAGGGCCCGGCGCCGAGGAGATCACCCACAGCTGGCGGAGCGAGCGGCGGGCCTGCGCCGGGCGTACGGCGGCCTCGAGGGTGGCGCCCTGGTCGGCGGTGAACTCCCGGCCCTCGTCGACGACGACAATGTCCGCATTCTGGGAGCGCAACGCCTCACCCTGCGGGGCGAACAGCCGCATGGTGGATCCGAGGCGCCGCACGGTGACCGCCTCCGATCCGTTGCTGCGGCGCAGCCCGAACAGCTGGCGGGCCGACGGGCCGGCCAGCGTGGAGCCCTCGAGGAGCGGGAACCACTCGTCGCGCCACAGCGCCGCGCCGATCTCGCGCCGGTGGGCGGTGTACCAGGCGCGGCGGCCGGGGCCGCCGACCAGCACGCCGAGCGAGGCGAGGAGGGCGACGAGGGTCTTCCCGGCGCGGCGGGGGACGAGGAGCACGACGGTCGGGTAGGCGAGCGTTCCGGTGTCGGTGAGCTCGCCGGCGCCGAGGGCCACGTCGCGCTGCCACTCGTCGAGCGGCCGCTGTACGGCCCTGGCCAGGTTCACAGCCCGCCCGCCGAGGGATTGACGGCCCGGGGTGCGTTGCGTGGCGTAGAGGGGCGTACAGAGGGTACTCCGGGGGTGTGACAGGGTGGTCACGTGACCGCGCCCTTTAGGCGCGCTGGCGCGCCACCATGGCGCGTGCCACCATGGCGCGGGGCGTCGGCCCCCGTCTCTGCCGGGTCGCTACCGGGAGCGCGGGATCGGGCCGACGCCTTCACTGTGGCACGGGGGCATTGAGGAGCTCGAGGGCGGCGTCAAGGGCGTCGGTACCGACCCCGCCGAGCGGGCGCAGCCGGTCATGCCAGGCGCCGAGCTCGGCGAGGGCCCGGGCCCGGGTAAAGGTCGACTCCTCGGCGTCGGCCATCGCGCTCTCGGCGAGGCGGGCGGCGGCCCGGGCGCCGGCCACGGTGAGCTCGTCGACTGCCTCGAGCGTCCCCGCAGCGTGGAGAGCGGCCACGGTGCGCCCGAGGGCCCGGACGAGCGGCCCCCTCGAGCGGGCTAACGAAGGGTCGCCCGGATCGAACAGATGTTCGGGACGGGTGCGCTTACTCCGGGGCATCCTGACCCCGGGTGGGAG
>JBIOZN010000130.1:0-8230 GCA_044871175.1 Acidimicrobiales bacterium
CCACGGCCGGCGTCGCCGCCAGCCACTCACCCGTGGTCGCCATCGCCGGGGGAAACGTGGGGGCGGCGGTAGGAGGCCACGTAGGAGGGCATCTTGGCGGGCTCGCCGTCACCGGCGGCGTCGGCGACCGGCGCACCGGGAACGAGCGTGAGCGGCACGACGCCGGACCACACCGGAAGGTCGAGGTCGTCGGGGTCCTCGATCGGCCCGCCGGTGCGGACCTTCACCGACGCCTCCTCGAGGCCCAGGGCGAGCACGAGCGTGCCCGCCAGCTCGCGCTCGTTGGGCTCGCGAGCGTCGGCGCCGCGGCCGGGCACGACGTGCTCGACGACGGTGTCGAGGGCCCGGCGCTTCTCGTGGGGATCGTCCACCACCCGCGCCCGGCCGAATACCACCGCCGAGCGGTAGTTCATCGAGTGGTGCATCACCGAGCGAGCCAGGACGAGCCCGTCGAGCAGGGTCACCGTGACGCACACGGGGATCCCACCCTTGGCGGCCCGCAGGAGCTGGCTGGCGGGCGAGCCGTGCAGGTAGAGCGTGTCGCCGGCGCGGCCGAAGGTGGTGGGGATGACCACCGGCCCCCGCTCGTCGACCAGCCCCACGTGGCACACTAACGCCTCGTCGAGGATCGCGTGCAGGGCCGCCCGGTCGTCGACACTGCGCTCGGGATGCCGGCGCACCGTGGTGCGGCGACGCTCGGGTCCGGTGCTCACCACCCCATCCTGGCCTGACCCGCTCCGGCGACTCTCGTCAGTTCCGGTCGTCCCACGACCACAACTGACGAAAGTGCGCCAACGGGTGCCCGTGCCGCGTCAGGCCGAGGCCAGCTCGGCTTCGAGGGTGATGGGGACGGATGCCAGCGCCTTGGACACCGGGCAGCCGGCCTTGGCGTCCTCGGCGGCCTGCTGGAAGCCCTCGGCGTCGAGGCCCGGCACCACGGCCCGGGTGCGCAGGTGGATGCCGGTGATGGCCCAGCCGGCCTCCACCTGCTCGAAGCGCACCTCGGCGCTGGTGTCGATGGAGGTGGGCGGGTTGCCGGCGCGGCCCAGCCCGGCCGACAGGGCCATCGAGAAGCACCCGGCGTGGGCGGCGGCGATGAGCTCCTCGGGGTTGGTGCCGGTGCCGTCCTGCATGCGGGAGCGGAAGCTGAAGGGCCCTTCGAAGGCGCCGGTGCCGAGGCGCATCGTGCCGTTGCCCTCCTGCAGCGAGCCCTCCCAGCGGGCCGTGGCCTGGCGCGTGGGCATGTCGTCCCCCCTCTGTGTCAGACGGCGTTGGTGACCTCGCTGGTGTACACGATGACGCCCCCGTCCGCGAAGTTCGCCAGGTCGGCGTTGGCCGCCTTCCCCTCGGGCGACTGCAGGGCGGCGCCCATGGCCGCCAGGTCGTCGAAGTAAAGGTCGACGACGAGGTGGCGGTCGGCGGGCTGGCCGTCGGGGCCGGGCATGGTGGCGCCCCACTCGTAGCGGCGCAGGCCGGGCAGCTTGGCCGCCAGCGGCACGTGGGTCTCCTCGTAGTGGCGGTTGAACGCCTCGGCGTCCTTGGGCGTCCCGTACAGCAGCGTGAGCTTGACCATGGCGGCGAACATAGTGCCGGGCGGCCCGCTCAGCTTCGGGGCGGGAAGGCCGGGGCGCGCTTCTCCAGGAACGCCTTCACCGCCTCGGCGTGCTCGGGCGAGCGCCAGCACTCCCGCAGGGCCTCGCTCTCCCGCTCTTGCACCACGCCGAGGTGGGGCTCGTTGGCGTTCACCGTGAGCAGGTGCTTGACCATCCGCAGCTGCGGGGCGGGGTTGGCGCCGATGGCGGCGGCCAGCTCGACGGCCTCGTCGACCAGGCGCTCGGGCTCGCAGAGGCGGTCGACCAGGCCCGACGCGAAGGCCTCCTCGGCGCCCACCAGCCGGCCCGACAAGGCCATCTCGCTGGCCCGGCCGAAGCCCATGCGCAGGGTGAGGAACTGCGACGACGCCAGCTCGGGCACCAGCCCCACCTTGATGAACGCCATGCTCAGCCGGGCGGTGCGCGCCGCCAGGATCACGTCGAAGGGCAGCACCATGGTGACGCCGATGCCGACGGCGGCCCCGTTGATGGCGGCGATGAGCGGCTTGGAGCGGCGGCACAGGGCCACCCAGTCGAGGGCGGCGGGCATGCCCCCCTGGCCACCGGCGGTGTCGGCGCCGGGGTCGCCGCCCTCGATGCGCACCGAGAACGTCTCCTCCATGTCGGCGCCGGCGCAGAAGCCCCGGCCCTCACCGGTGAGCACGAGCGCGCCGATCCCGGGGTCGTGGTTGGCGCCTTCGATGGCGTCGTTCAGCTCCTCGGCCATGTGCGGCGTCCAGGCGTTGAGGCGCTGCGGCCGGGCCAGCGTGATGAGGAGGACCTCGCCACGGGACTCGGTGCGGATGGTGTCGTAGCTCATCGCCTCACCCTTGCCGGGCCGAGCGCACCGCGTCGAGCAGCGTGAGGGTGCGCAGGTCGTTGGACAGGTTGGCCCGCATGGCGTTCATCACATAGGCGAACCCCACTTGCCCGTCGGGATCGGCGAGGGCCAACGAGCCGCCGGCGCCGGCGTGGCCGAACGACCGGGGGCCGAGCAAGGTGGCGAACGGCGAGGGCAGGAAGAAGCCCGACCCGAAGCGGGTCGGCACGAACAGCACCTCGTCGGGCCCGTTGGACTGCTCCCGGGTGGCGCCGGCGACCGTCGGCTCATCGAGCAGGCGCACCCCGTCCACCTCCCCCACGCAGGCGGCGTAGAGGCGCGCCAGGGCCCGGGCCGTGCCGATGGCGTTGCCCGCGGGCAGCTCGGCGGCGTGCACCGCCCGGCTGTCGAAGTCGAGGGGAGGGTCGGTGACCTGCAAGGCCCGCAGGGCGAGCGACGACGGGTCGCCCATGGCCCGCACCAGCGCCTGGAGGTCGGCGGGCAGGGCCGCCATCGCCTCGGCCGGGGGCTGGGCGCCGAGCTCGAACGGGATGAGCCGGGCGACCCTGGGTTCCTCGGCCACGGGCAGGCCGATCCAGAGGTCGAGGCCGAGCGGGCGGGCGACCTCGTCGGCCAGCACCTGGCCCACGGTGCGGCCCGTGGCCCGCCGCACCACCTCGCCCACCAACCACCCGTAGGTGATGGCGTGGTAACCGTGGCGCGTGCCCGGCGGCCAGAGCGGGTGCTGGGCGGCCAGCCGCTCGACGACAGGATCCCAGGCCAACGCGTCGGCGGGGCTGACCGGACCCTCGACCACGGGGAGACCGGCGCGATGGCTGAGGAGGGCGCGCACCGGGATCTCGCCCTTGCCGGCGGCGCCGAACTCGGGCCACCACGTGACCACGGGCGCGTCGAGGTCGAGGACGCCGCGCTGGGCGAGCAGGTGGGTGACGATGGCCGTGACGCCCTTGCTGGTGGAGTACACGAGGGCGAGCGTGTCCTCGGCCCACGGCGTGCCGGCCACCTGGTCGGCCACCCCACCCCAGAGGTCGGCCACCGGCTGGCCGCCCACGTAGACGGCGACGGCGGCGCCCACGTCGCCGTGGCGCTCGAAGTTGGTGACGAAGGCGTCGCGGACGCCCTCGTAGCCGGGCGCGACCTCGCCGAGGACGGTGACGGTCACGTCAGCCGTGGGCGACGCGTGGGAGGCGGGTCAGGCCTCGTCGCCCGTGTCGGCGTCGCCCTCGCCGCCGGCGTCGAGGTCCTCGTATCGCTCCGTCGGCTGGTCTTCGGTGTCGGCGTCACCGCCACCGCCGGCGTCCTCGGTGTCGGCGTCACCGCCACCGCCGGCGTCGCCGGTGTCGGCGTCGCCGCTGCCACCGACATCCAGGTCGTCGCCCGCTTCGGTGGGGCGGCTGGTGATGTCGTCGTCACTCAGGTCACTCATGGCCCGACCTTGCCACACGACGACGGCGCGGGTGGCATCCTCCCTCGGTGGACGACGACGAGGCCGCCCTCGCCCGCTGCGTCGGCGACGTCGAGGCCTTCGCCCTGGGCGCGTGGGGGTGCCGACCGATGGTGCGCCGGGGCGCCGGGCCCTTCACCGACCTGCTCGACGTCGACGCCGTCGAGTCGTTGTTGCTGAACACGGCCCGGCGCCCCACGTTCCGGCTCGTGCGGGACGGCACGCCCGTACCACCGGGCAACTACACGCGTCCCGTCCGGCTGGCGGGAACCACCGTGGGCGACGCCGCTGACGTGGGTGGCATCGCCGCCGAGGTGGCGGGCGGGGCCACGCTGGTGATGCAGGGATTGCAGCGGACGTGGTTGCCGCTGGCCCGGTTCTGCCGCCGCCTCGAGCGGGCCACCAGCCATCCTGTCCAGGCCAACGCCTACCTCACGCCCGCCGGGGCCCGGGGCCTGCGCCGTCACGCCGACACCCACGACGTGCTCGTGCTGCAGGTGGAGGGCACCAAGGGGTGGGAGGTCGACGGGCTCGGCGATCTCGAGCTGCACGCCGGCGACGTGCTCTACCTGCCGGTCGGGACGGCCCACGCCGCCCACGCCCAACACCAGGCCAGCCTGCACATCACGGTCGGGCTCCTCCGGGTGACGTACCGCCAGGTGGCGGAGCGCGTGCTGGCGGCAGTCGGTTCCCTGGACCGGCCGCTGCCGCTCGGCTTCGCCCACCCCGAACGGCAGGCGGCGCTGGCCGAGGCTCTCGCCGTCGCCTTCGCCGATGCCGCCGGCGAACTGGCGGCGGTGGACCCCGCGGCGGTCGCGCCCGCCGAGGCGCGGCGGGCCCGGCGCCGGCGCGCCCCGCTGTGGACGGGGCAGTTGCGCTCGGTGCTGGCGACCACCGACCTCGACGACAAGACGCGCCTGCGGTGCCGCCCGGACAACCCGGCCGTACTGCACGACGGCCGCGAGGGCCGGGTCGGGCTGGAGCTGGTCGACCGCACGCTCGACCTGCCCGCCCACACCCGCGCGGCCCTGGAGGCGCTGCTGGCCGGCGGCCCGCTGGCGGTGGGCGACCTGCCCGGCCTCACCGAGCCGGGGCGGGCGGTTCTGGCCCGGCGCCTCGTGCGCGAGGGGCTGCTCGAGGTCGTCGCCGACGACGCCTGACCGCGCACGGCCTACCGTGGCGCCGTGTGCCTGCTGGTCGTGCTGTCCCGCCTGCGTGCTGACGCCCCGCTGGTGGTGGCGGCCAATCGCGACGAGTTCTTCCACCGCCCGGCCCTGGCCATGACGGTGCTGGCGGGCGGCGACGACGGGCCCAGGGTGCTCGGGGGACGCGACGAGCTGGCCGGGGGGACGTGGCTGGCGGTGAACGACGCCGGCGTGGTGGCCGGTCTCACCAACCGCCCCAACCCCGGCGGCCGTGACCTCACCAAGCGCTCGCGCGGGGAGCTGCCCCTGGCGCTGGCCGCCCATGCTGATGCGGCCACGGCCGTCGCTCGCCTGGCGGAGACGGTGCGGCCGGGCGACTACAACCCGGCCTGGCTGCTGGTGGGCGACCGGCGGTCGCTCTACAGCGTCGACCTCACCGGCACCGAGGTCGTCGTGGAGGAGCTGCCGCCCGGGGTGCACGTGCTCGAGAACCGCCCGCTGCGGGAGGCCTCGGCGAAGTCCGAGCGGGTGCGCGCCCTGGTGGCGCCGCTCGTGACGACGCCGCCCGACCGGCTCGTGTCCGGCTTGGCGGCCGTGCTGGCCGACCACGAGCGTCCGACCGAGGACGAGCCCGGCGACGACCCCGAACGCCCCCGCCGGGCCGAGACGCTGGCCGCCTGCGTCCACAGCGACGACTACGGCACCCGGTCGTCCACCATCGTGGTGGTGCCCCCGACTGTGGGCGCGTTCGCGGACGTGCGCTACGTCGACGGCGCCCCGTGCGTGAACCCGTGGCAGGACGCCACCGCCCTCTGGCCCGCCCCCCGGCCCGACGGGGCGTTGGGTCACTTTTCGCGCTCATACGACGCGAAAGTGTCCCAACGCTAGGAAGGGGGGCGGTCGGGGTCGGCGTGCGCGAGCCAGAGCAGCACGGCGCGGACGCGGCGGTTCACGTCGGGCTCCTCGGTGAGGTGCAGCTTGGCGAAGATCGAGTTGATATGCTTCTCGACGGCCCGCTCGGAGAGCACGAGCCGGGCGGCGATGGCGGCGTTGCTCTTGCCCGTGGCCATCTCGGCCAGCACCTCGCGCTCACGGGCCGTCAGCGTGCGCAACGGTGACGCCGCCGACGCCTGGTCGCGGGCGGCCACCAGGTCCTCCACCACCTTGGGGTCGATCACCGACCCTCCGGCGGCCACGGTGCGGACGGCGGCCATGAGCTCGTCCACGTCACCCACGCGGTCCTTGAGCAGGTAGGCGCGCCCGGCCGACCCGCCGGCCAGCAGGGCGAGGGCGTACCCGGCGCTGGCGTACTGGGACAGCACGACCACGCCGGTCTCGGGATGGGTCTGGCGGAGCTGGGCGGCGGCCCGGACGCCCTCGTCGCTGGCGCCGGGCGGCATGCGGATGTCGGTGATGACGACGTCGGGGGAATGGTGGTCGACGGCCGCGAGGAGCGCCTCGAGGGAGGCGGCCGTCCCCACGACCTCGACCTCGGGCTCGGTGGCCAGCAGCCGCACGAGGCCGTCGCGCAGCAGGGCGTTGTCCTCGGCGAGCACGACGCGCAGCGGGCCGGGCCCGGGGGACACGGCCGGGCACGGTAGCGCCGGCCCTCGACCATCACGCGGAGAACGGCCACCGGGGCGCGGCCCCCATGGCGGCCGCCAGCTGCCGGCGCGACGACACGCCCAACTTGCGGTACGTGCGCGCCAGGTGCGACTCGACGGTGCGCACCGAGAGGTACAGCTCGCCCGCGATCTCCCGATCGGTGAGGCGCAACGCGGCGAGTGAGGCCACCTCCAGCTCGCGCCGGGTGAGAAGGGAACGGTCGGGGTTCGTCGTCAGCATCGTGCTCACGGTGGCCAGCGTGCGCCGGGACCCCCGCGGGCGGAACCGTGCTCGCCTGCGAGCCCGAGGTGGTGCTGGCACCACCCCGGAAACACGGGCCTGTGCCCTGCCGCCCACGGTGCCCAAGCCCGACCATGGCCGGGTGCCTCGACGAGGAGGCGCCTGACCGGGAGGACACCGATGAAGACCATGACGAGGGCGACCGGCCTGGCATTGGCGCTGGCCCTGCTGCCGGCGCTGGCCGCCTGTGGCGACGACGACGACAACACGACCAGCGCGCCCGCCGGGACCCGCGCGCCGGCTGCGCCGGCCGACACGGCGGCGGCCGCCCCCGCCCCGGCGGGCGACGGTGCCGGCGCCTCCGCCCTGGGTGCGCAGTTCTGCCGCTCGTTGCTCGACCTCGACATCGCCGCTACTCCCGTCGACTTCGAGGACCCGGCCGAGCTGGCCGCGGCCGTGCCCACCCTGCAGCCCCTGGTGGAAGCCCTGGGCGCCTACGCGCCGGCGGCGCTGGCCACCGAGGTGAGCACCGTGCAGGACGCCTTCGCCCAGGCCGTCGCCGGCAACGGCGACGCGCTGGAATCCTCCAGTCCGGCGATCGACACGATCGAGTTGGGCGCCTTCGACGGCTGCGGCTTCCAGCAGGTCGCACTGACGGCGGAGGACTTCCACTTCCAAGGGATGCCCGCCCGCCTCCAGCCGGGCGAGACGTCGTTCAAGCTCACCAACGCCGGGCAGCAGCCCCACGTGGTGGTGATCGTGCGCAAGAAGGCGGGCGTCACCGAGTCCTTCGACCAGATCCTGGCCAAGGCGGCCGAGGGTGGCCCCGAGGCCGTCGGCCCGTACGTCGAGGACGTCGCCGCCGGCGCCTTCACGCTGCCCGGAAGCTCGAGCGCCATCACCGCCGACCTCACCCCCGGCCAGTACCTGCTGCTGTGCCCCATCCCGGTGCAGGGCGCCAACGGCGAAGAGGGCCCGCCCCACTTCACCCAGGGGATGATCCACGAGTTCAGCGTCGCCTAGTGGCCTGTCCCTAGCGGCGTGGCGCCAACTCCCGCCCCCGACCGAGGTCGGCGCGCGATCATCACGCCGGTGCACGAGGGCGCGGTCGTGGAGGCCGTCGGCTTGTACCGCACGTTCGAGGCCGAGCTCGCCCCCGTCCGGGCTCTGCGCGGCGCCGACCTGCGGGTCGGCGCCGGCGAGTTCGTGGCCATCATGGGCCCCTCGGGCTGCGGCAAGAGCACGCTGCTCAACATCGTGGCCGGGCTCGATCGGCCCGACGAGGGCGAGATCGCCGTGGCCGGCCACGACCTCGGGGGGCGGGGTGACAGCGAGCTCGCCGTCCTGCGCCGGCGTCACATCG
>JBIOZN010000131.1:0-3536 GCA_044871175.1 Acidimicrobiales bacterium
TGCTCGACGGCGCGATCACCGTCGAGCTCGGCTCCCTGGCGGCGCGCCGTGTCGTAGTCGTCGTCGCCCAGGGCGGCGTGCAGCCGGGCGCCGAGCTCGCCGAGGGCGACCTCGTCGGCCCCGAAGATGCGGTGCCCGGCGGGTGTGGCCCGCACCGCTCCTTCCAACACGGCGGCGTCCCGGAAGCGGCCGAGGCGGGCCAGCAGACCGGCGATGGAGCGCAGCATCGTCCATTGCGTCGACCACATGCCCGCCCGCCGCCAATGGATGATCAGCCGCCGGTAGTCCTGGGCGGCGGCCCAGGGGTCGCCGAGACGAGCGTCGATCGAGGCCTTGGACGCACCGGCCAGGCCCGTGACGAACGACGTGCCGGTGCGCTCGGCTATGTGGAGCGCACGGACAAGGCGGGCGCGGGCCCGGTCGACGTCGACGCCGAGGTCGGCTTCTCCTGCGCAGAACCAGGCGTAGGCCGCGCCCGGGTTCGACGTGTCGCCGACCTCGTCCAGCACCTCCTTGGCGAGCTCGATCGCGGTGGCGTCAGCGGCATAGCCGAGGGCGAGCAGTTCCGTGCTCGCCACGAACAGCCGCCGGGCAGGATCCGACGCCGCCGACCGGCGGCCGCGCCGGTACCACCGGACGGCCTCGTCGAGGCGTCCCTGGAACAGCTCGTAGTTGCCGCAGATGGTGGCCACGACCGGGGGCACGGCGCCGCCGGCACGCTGGCTGACGGCCAACGCCCGTGCGCTGCGCGCACCGCTCGCGGCCACGTCGCCCGCCATCCAGGCGGCGTAGGCGCTGACCGCCCACACACGAGCGGCCACCGGGCTGGCGTCTTCGGGATCGGCCTCCGTGACGCGCTCCGACCACGCCAGCACGTCGGGACGCAGGCGCATGATCCCGTAGTCGATGAGGGCGGCCACGAGGCGCCCGGCGAGCTCGACGTCATGGTGTTCGAGCAGCCACCCGAGGGCGTTCCGCAGCTCGGGGAGGGCGGCGTCGATCTCGGGCAGCGTCGCGTCCTCGGGGGAGTCCAACAGGCGCCGGCCGGCGGCCTCGATCCACTCGACGTAGTACCCCGCATGCCGTCGCCTGGCCACCTCGGTCCCGTCGACGGCGGCCAGCTGCTCGGCTCCGAACGCCCGCAGCGTCTCGAGCAGGACGTAGCGGCGGTCGGGCGCCCGCATCACCAAGGAGCGCTCGGCCAGCTGGTCCAGGGCGAGGCGGGCGGCGTCGGTCTCGACACCGCACACCGCGGCCGCCTCGGCCACCGTGAACGCCCCGGCGAACACCGACAGGTCGGCGAACGTCCGTTGCCGGTGCGCCTCGAGCAGCCCGAACGACCACGACACCGCCGCGCCCAGAGAGGCGTGCCGTGCGGACGTGCGATACCCCGACGACAGCAGGACGAAGCGGCGGTCGAGACCCGCGGCCACCTCGGCGACGTCCAGGGTGTGGAGCCGCGCCGCCGCCAGCTCGATGGCCAACGGCAGCCCGTCCAGCCGGCGGACGATCTCGCCGATCATCGCCCGTTCCGCCGGCCCGGGCGCGAATCCCGGCGCCACCGCGCGGGCGCGCTCGACGAACAGCTGCACGGCCGGTGCGTCGTCGGTGGCGAACGGCAGCGGAGGCACCGGGGCCAGCTGTTCGGCCGCCACCCGGAGGCGCTCACGGCTGGTGGCCACGAGCCGCACGTTCGGGCAGCTGGCGAGCAGGCGATCCACCAGGGCGGCGATCGGATCGAGCACGTGCTCGCAGTTGTCGAGCAACAGCACGACCTCGGTGTCGGCCAGCACCGCCGCCACCCGATCGACGAGCCCCACGCCGGGGCGGCCCTCGATGGCCAACGCCGCCGCCACCACGTCGACGGCCGACTCCGCGCCGGCGCTGGCCAGCTCGGCCAGCACGACGGGCCGGTCAGGACGGATGTCGTGCAGGCGCCGCCCCAGCTCCACCAGGAGACGGGTCTTGCCCACCCCGCCCGGGCCGAGCAGGGTGACCAGGCGACCGCGCTCCACCGCGGGGGTCAGCTCGGCCACCAGGTGGTCGCGACCCACCAGCGAGGTGACGGGGACCGGTAGCCGGCTCGCCGGCCTCCACCCGCGGGCGTCGGTGCCGGCCAGGAGATCGGCGTGCTGGGCGGCCAGCACCGGCGAAGGCTCGATGCCCAGCTCGTCGCCCAGGCGGCGCCGGAAGTCGTCGTACACCCGCAGCGCCTCGGCGGTGCGCCCGGTGGCGGCCAGGGCCGCCATCAGCAACGCCCGTGGCCGCTCGCGCAGGGGTTCCTCGTCGGCCAGGCCGGCCAGCTCGGTGACCAGCCCGTCGGTGAGGCCGGCGGCCAGCCGGCGCTCGGCGCGTGCCTCCCGCGCCCGGGCCCGCAGCTCACCCAGGCGGACGGCCTCGGCCCGCCCGTCGTCGACGTCGTCGAGCTCGGGATAGGCGGGCCCCTGCCACCGCTCCAGGGCGGAGTCGATCGCGGCCACGACGTCGAGGCCGGCGTGGGCGTCGGCGTTCAGGGCGGCGGCCAGGCGGTCGACGTCGAGGTCGATCCGGGACGGCACCAGGCGGTAGCCGCTACCCGTCGACTCGACCGGATCGACGGGCAAGCCCCGACGCAGGCGGAAGAGATGGTTGTGCAACGCCGCCGCCGGGTCCCGGGGCGGCCGCACGGGCCACAGCACGTCGATGGCGGTGTCGGCCGAGACGACCCGGCCCCGATGCAGGACGAGCAGCGCCAGCAAGCGGCGCTGGAGCGGGCCCTCGGGCGTGACGTCGCGGCCGTCGGGATCGCGCACGCGGAGCGGGCCGAGTACGTCGACCTGCAGCCGGGGGTCGCGGGCCATCACCTCGAACTCGGGTGCCGCCCCTGCCCGGCCTCGCGCCACAGCGCCCTCAACGTTAGACCGCCCGCTCGCCGCCGGTGGTGCCGTCGCCCAGGCCGAGGGCGTAGAGGCCGCACAACGCCTGGTTGAACGAGGCCACGTCGCCCACCTTGGGATGGTTCGTGAACAGCACGACGGCGTCGCGGTCGGCCAGCACATCGTCCACGAAGCCGTGCACGGCGCGCTTGGGTCCGACCTCCACGAACGCTCGGGCGCCCAGCGCCCACAGCGCCTCGATCGTCCGCACGAACGAGATCGGGGTGGCGAACTGTGGCGCGAGCACGTCCAGCGTGCGGCGGAGGGCCCGCTCGCCCGACGGATAGGGGGCACCTGTCGTGTTGGCGACAACGATGTCCCGGACAGGGCGCAGCCCCGAGCGCACGAGGGCCCGACGCAGGGCGGGGAGGGCGCCGGCCACCATCGGCGTGTGGAAGGCGTGGGTGACGGGCAGGGGCACGCACTGCACGCCGGCGGCTCCGAGCGCGGCCACGGCCGCGTCGAGGGCGGCCGTGGCGCCGCCGATCACGGCGGAATGCCGGCTGTTGACGGTGGCGACGACGACCGAGCCGGGCACGGTGGCCAGGATCGGTTCGATCTCGGCCACCGGCGCGAGCACGGCCGCCATGCGCCCGGCGTCGGGCCCGGGGTCGTCGTCGC
>JBIOZN010000132.1:0-3118 GCA_044871175.1 Acidimicrobiales bacterium
GGGACGGGTTCAGCCGCACCGGGAGGCGCTCTCCGCCGCAGGGATCACCGTGAGGCGCAGCGGGCCGCAGGCGTCGTCGAGGTGCGCCAGGCGGATGCGCCGGTGGCCACCGGCGTCGTAGCCGACCCGGCCGGGGGCCCACTCGTGCAGGACGGCGAGGGCGGTGCCGGCCACGAGCTCGGCCCCGCCCGCTCCCGGGTGGCGGCGGTCGTCGAGGGCGGGGGCGGCCTGCTTGCGGCAGGGCCCGGCCGGTGAGGCGCAGCGGGCGGCGCCGATCACGTAGTCGGGCGTCGACCAGCGCCGGGCCGAGTAGAGGAGCCACCACGCCCCGTCGGCCCCCGGGCCATGGTGGGGGCCTCGATCACCCCGCCCTCCCAGGCCTGGTCGGCGCGGAGCAGCTCGATCCGGGGGCCGATGACGCGGGTCCCGGTGGGATCGAGCTCGACCTGGTCGATCGTGCTCGGCAGTCCGCAGCAGTTGCCGTCGGACTTGTACAGGAGCAGCAGGCGCCCGTCGTCGTCGACCACGGGCGAGGGGTCGATGCTGCCGCCCCGGGCCAGGTCGCACACCAACGGTTCGGCCACGGGGTGGTAGGGGCCCTCGGGCCGCTCGGCGCGGGCGCTGCCGATGCACTGGCGCCCGCTCGCCACGTGCTGGGCGGTGAACCACAACGTCCAGCCGTCGCCGGTGTGAGTGGCCGCCGGTGCCCAGGTGAAGCCCGGGGCGGCCCACGGCGGCAGGTCGGGGAGGGCGTCGGTGACGCTGGTGACGCTCGGGTCTCCGCCGGGCCCTCCCCCGGCGACGGGTACATTGCGGCGCCCGGCGTTGGTGGTGAACACCCAAGGCCGCCCACCGTCGAACACGACGAAGGGGTCGGGGGCGTCGACCGCGGCGTCCAGCAGCGCGCCGCCCGGGGGGGCCAGCGTGGTGTTCGCCGGTCGCCGCCGCCCCTGGCCACAGCCGATGGGCAGCATCGTGCCGTCGTCGCCCCACACGCTGACCGCGTCCTCGCCGCTCGGGCCGGGTTCGTTCCACACCGTCTGGCCGTCGGCCGCGACGGCGAGCAGCAGCCCGTCGGCCGGAGCCTCGCCGAGCGCGATGTCAGTGAGGCCGGGGGCGGCCGGTCCCGTGACGCGGCGGAGCTCGGCCTGGGCATCGGCGGCGTCGGCGGCCGATCCCCGCAGGCGCACGTAGAAGAGTGTGCCGTCGGGCGCGGCCACGGGCGAGCGGGCCAGCGAGAGTCGGCCGAACGGGGGCGGGTCCGAGGTGAGGGCCGTCCAGCGCCGGGCGGCCAGGTCGTAGCTCCAGATCTCCGAATGGGCCGACTGGATCAGGTTGAGGCCGGTGGCCGGTTCCTCCAGGGCGGCGACGACGCGATTGTCGTCCACGAAGCGCACGAACCCCGCTCGGGCACCGGGGACGGGCGACGGCACGGGAGTGGGCGACCACTCGTCGGCGGCGGCTATCCCGAGCTGCCCATCGGCCACGAAGGCCACCCGGGTGCCCGAGGACGACACCGCCGGGTCGCTCACGTCCTCGCCGTCGGCCACCGTCGACCAGGTCATCTCGGGGCCGGTGCCCACCAGGAGACGGTCGCGGCCTTCCGCCGACGACAGGACGACGGCGACCGTGCCGGGGTCGCCGGGGCGGGCGGCCACGGCACCGGCGGCCACGGTGCTGGCGGCGACGCCCCGGACGACCTCGGCCGTCTGGTCGCCCCCGGGGTCGGGGGGTGCCAGCACCAGGGCGGCGCCGGCGACGTCGAGTCGGCGCAGGGGTGGGCCGACGGCAAGGTCGAGCCACGGCTCGCCGGCCGGAGCACAGGAACCGGGCGCGTCGGCCGGCGGCGTCGCGGGAGTGGCGCGTGCCGGGTCGGGGACGGTGGTGTCGGGGACCGTCGTGTCGGGGAGCGGCGTGTCCGGCACCGTCGTGTCCGGCACGGTCGGGTCCGGGCCGCTGGATGGGGGCGCCGCGACCGGAGGCGCCGCCATCGAGGACGCCACCACCGTCGACATCGGGCCGCCGGCACCCCCGGCGACCGTCTCGGTCGACCGATCGTCCACCACCAGCATCACGAGCCCGCCGACCGCGAGGCCGGCCACGACGACGGCGGCGCGCCGACGTCGCCGGCGCTGACGCTGCCGGCGCAGGCGGGCGTGCGTGCGGTCGCGCCATGCCGTCGCGCCCGGAGGTGCGTCGCCCGCGCTCACCGCGAGGCGACGGTACCGCAGCGGCGCCCGCCGTCACCGGGGAAAGCGAGGCGCCCACGCCTCGACACGGGCCGCGGCCAAGGGCATGCTCGCTGACCGATGCGCTACGACGACATCGCCGCCATCTTGCTGCAGGCCCCGGCCGAGCCGCCGGACCCGCCGTCGCTGCCCACCACCCCGGCCCGCCGGCTGCGGGACGCCCTCGAGCCGATCGCCACCCACGGCTGGTGGAACCGCCGCACCCACCAGCGGCTGGAGGCGAACGGGCTCGAGTTCTTCGGCGCCTATGTCTGGGGCCGCGCCGCGTGCCTGGGCGAGCCCGCACCCGCGGCCGTGGTCGCCACCTTCGGCGTGTTCCAGCCCGCCTTCCTGGCCGCCGAGTACGACCAGGCGCGCCGGACCGTGGGGCGCGACGAGGTGCTGGCGGCGCGGGAGGAAGGCACGCTGGCCAGCCTGGGCGAGATCCTGGGCGACGTGCGGGAGCGGGCCGGCCACATCGCCACCACGCTGCTGGCGGCCGTCGACCGGCTCTCGGGCGCCGGTCGCCCCCTGTTCAGCGGGCTGCGCGAGCTGCCCCGCCCTGATGACGACCTCGGCCGGCTGTGGCGGGCGGCCGAGCTCGTGCGCGAGCACCGGGGCGACGGCCACCTGGCCGCCTGCGTGGTCGCCGGGCTCGAGCCGGTGGAGATGAACGTGCTCACCGAGCTGTGGCTGGGCATCCCGCTCGGCACCTACGTGGCCACGCGTGGGTACGGCTCCGCCGACCTGGCCGACGGCCTCGGGCGCCTGGAACGGCGGGGCCTGGTGGCCGACGAGGCCCTCACCAAGGACGGTCGCAAGGTGCGCGCCGCCATCGAGGACGCCACCGACGTCGCCCAGGCCGAGCTGGTGGCCGCCCTGGGCGCCCA
>JBIOZN010000133.1:0-8427 GCA_044871175.1 Acidimicrobiales bacterium
CGAGGCCCCGCAGCGAGCACCGCCGCAACCGGCTGAAACGGACGCCCTCCAGCGTCCCGGCGGCCGTGCGCACCTGCTCGGTGACCAGCACCTCGCCGCCCCGCGCCACCTCGGTGACGCGCGCCGCGACGTTGACGACGTGGCCGATCACATCGTGGTCGCGCAGCACGAGGACCTCGCCGGTGTGGGCTCCGGCCCGCAACTCGAGCGGACCGGGGTGCTCGTCCACCAGGGCGCGAGCGGCGAGGACGGCGTCGGCGGGGCGGGGGAAGGTGAGCAGCGTGCCGTCGCCGATGTGCTTCACCACCCGGCCGTCGTGGCGCCGCACGACCGGCCCGACGGCCCGATGATGCTCGTCGAGGACGTGCCGGGCGGCGTCGTCCCCGCTGCGGGCGGTGAAGGCGGTGAAGTTCTCGAGGTCGGTGAACACCACCGTGCGGCACGCGGGCCGGCCCGCTCCGGGGCGGTGACGCCCGGGCCCGGACAGGATCTGGATCGTCGACAGCCCGAGGGCCGCCAGCCGGGAAGGGTGCTGCTCGGCCTCACCCTGCAGGAAGCGTTCGAGCACCTGGGTGAGCGTGGCGTGGCTCATGGGACCGTGCCCCGGCCGCTCCAGCCACTCCCGGCTGACCAGGCCGAGCTCGGTGAGCTTGGCCAAGCCCTCGGGATCGTGCTGGAGAAGATCGGCCAGGCGGCTCGCCACCGCCTTGCGCACGCGTGCCGCCGCCATGCGGCCGACGCTAACGGCGGCCGTTCCCGCCGCCGGCACGGGCGGCCGTCCTTGCAGCAACGTCCCCGTGGAGTCTCGGCGCGAAATCCGCCATATGTGGCGGGAATCGCGCCGAGAGCCGGGGCGGGCGGTGTCACCGGGTGGCCGAGCGACCACTCGTCTACACTGCCGCGCTTCCGGCCCGCGGCCGGTTCGAGATGGGAGGCCGACCTGCTCGACGTGGGGATCCTCGGGCCCACCCTCGTGAGGACCGACGGCACCGAGCAGGGGCTCGGCGGACCCCGGCGCCGGGCGCTCGTGGCCCGGCTGGCCCTCGACGCCAACCGGGGCGTACTGGCCGACCGGCTCGTCGAGGATCTCTGGGACGGCGAGCCACCGCCGGCGGCGGTGGCCACGCTGCACGCCCACATCTCCGCCGTCCGCCGAGTCGTCGGCCCGGGCAGCCTCCTCACCTGCCCCGACGGCTATGTCCTCCTCCTCGCCCCCGGCGCGTTGGACGCCGAGCGGTTCGAGCGTGACGTGGCCGCCGCCCAGGCCGCCATGGACGCCGGCGATCCCGCCGCCGCCGTCGAAGGGTTCGAGTCCGGTCTCGCCTGTTGGCGCGGCCCGGCCCTCGCCGATGCCGGCGGCGCGGCATGGGCCGCCGGCGCGGTGGCCCGGTTCGAGGAACGGCGGCTCACGGCCGAGGAGGGCCGGCTCGGTGCCCTCCTGGCGCTCGGGCGCCACGACGCCGTCGTCGCCGGCGCCGAGGCCTTGATCGCCGAGCACCCGCTGCGCGAACGCCTGTGGGCCCACCTGCTGGTCGCCCTGTACCGCAGCGACCGCCAGGCCGACGCCCTGCGCGCCTATCAGCGGGTGCGCCACCAGCTGAACGACCAGCTCGGCATCGACCCGGGGCCCGAGCTGCGCCGCCTCGAAGCGGCCATCCTCGCCCAGGACCCCGACCTCGGCCCGCCGCCGGTGGCGCCGCGCCCCACCAGCCCGCCGCCGTCCCCCGCACGGGGCGACCAGGAGGCACCCGCGGGCGCCGTCCCGCTCCCGCCCCGCCTGGCGCTTGATGACGGCGTGCCGTTCGTGGGCCGCCAGGCCGAGCTCGACGGCCTGCTCGACCAGTTGGCGGCCGTGGGCGGCGGCGCCCGTCGCCTCGTGGTGATCGCCGGCGAGCCCGGCATCGGGAAGACCCGCCTGGCGGCCGAGACGGCGCGCGCCGCCCACGCCCGAGGCGCTCGCGTGCTGTACGGCCGCTGCGACGAAGACCTCGGCCTTCCCTACCAGCCCTACGTCGAGATCCTCGAGGCGCTGCGCGACCAGGTGGGGGCGGCCCTCGTGCGCGAGCACCTCGAACGTCGCGGGGGCGCCCTCGCCCGGCTGCTCCCGACAGCCGGGGGTGCCCGCCACGCCCAGCCCGCCCGCCCCACCGAGGGTGAGGACGAGCGCTACCTCTTGTTCGGGGCCGTGCTCGACCTCCTCATGGCGGCCACGGAGGGCCGGCCCGTGGTGCTCGTGCTCGACGACCTCCAGTGGGCCGACCCGCCGACGGTGCTGCTCACCCGCTTCCTGGTGACCGCGCCCCGGGCCCATCACCTGCTCGTGCTGGTGACCCACCGGGCGGGTGAGGTCCCCGCCGATGGACCCCTGGCGCAGTTCCTCGACGTCGCCCGGCGCGACCCCACCTGCGCTCGCCTGGGGCTGGAGGGGCTGGGGCGCCAGGAGCTGCTGGCGCTGTGCACCCACGCCCTCGGCGGCGACGAGCCCGCCGCCACCCGCCTGGGCGTCGAGGTGTGGAGCAGGACCGACGGGAACCCGTTCTTCGCCCTCGAGCTCGTCCGCTTCCGGGCCGAGGGCGGCCCGACGGCGGGCGCCGGCCGCATTCCTCGCGAGGTCCGCGACGTCATCGACGTGCGGGTCGCCCGGCTGGGGGAGACGTGCCGGCGCGTCCTGGCCGGCGCTGCGGTGGTGGGCCGTGAGTTCGAGATCGACGTCGCCGCGGCCGCCGTGGACGTCGCCCCCGACGACGTGCTGGAGGCCCTTGAGCGGGCCAGTGCCGCCGCCCTTCTGACCCCCGTGCACGCCGAACGCTTCAGCTTCGCCCACGCCCTGGTGCAGGAGGCGATGTACGAGAGCCTCAGCCCGGCCCGCCGGGCGCGCGTGCATCACCGGGTGGCCGAGGCGCTCGAACGCCTGGCCCCGGATCCATCGGCCCGCATCGGAGAGATCGCCACCCACTGGTCCAAGGCGCTGGCCGCCGACGCCCCCAGGGCGGCGGAGGCGGCCGCCCAGGCGGGACGTCGCGCGCTGGCGCAGCTGGCGCCCGACGAGGCGGCGCGGTGGTTCGCCCTCGCGCTCGACGCCCTCGAGGCCCTCGGCCCCGAACGGGACACCACCGAGCGGCTCAGGGGCGAGTTGCTGGTCGACCTGGGCGAGGCCCAGCGCCAGGTGGGCGACCCCGCCTACCGGGCCACGCTGCTCGAGGCCGCCCGCCGCGCCCGGTCCCGGGGCGACGTCCCCCAGCTCGTGCGGGCCGCCCTCGCCAACAATCGTGGTTTCGCCAGCGTCACCCACACCGTCGACGCCGAGCGGGTGGAGATGATCGAGGCCGCCCTCGCCGCCCTGGCCGCCCTCGATGAGACCGACCCGATCGCCCGGGCCCGCCTGCTCGCCCTGCTGGCCGTCGAGCTGTTGTTCGCGCCCGACGACGGAAGCCGCCGGCTGGCCCTCAGCGACGAGGCCCTGGCCCTGACCCGCGTCCATGACGACCCGGTGGCGCGCTTGCACGTGCTCAACCTGCGGTTCTCCACCGTGTACGACCTGGTGCCGGGCGAGCGCGACCAGGCCACGCTGGAGGCGGTGGCCCTGGCCGACCGGCTGGGCGAGCCCGTGGGGCGTTTCTGGGCCCACTTCGCCCGGGCCGTGGCCGCCGTCACCGCCGGCCGCGCCGACGAGGTCGACGAGCACACGCGGCTGGTGGCCGAACTGGCCGAGCACGTGGGGCGGCCGACGCTGCGGTGGATGGCGGCCCTCAACCAGGGGTGGGTGGCCGCGCTGCACGGCGAGGCCGACACGGCCGAGCGCCACGCCCGCCGGGTCCTCGAACTGGGGGAGGAGACGGGCCAACCCGACAGCTTGATGTTCGGGCACGGGCTGCTGGCGGAGGTGGCGTGGATGCGAGGCCGCACCACCGCCAACGTCGACCAACTCACGAGGGCCCGTGTCCCGGCGGCGGCCGATCGGCACATGATCGCCGCGCCGCTGACGCGCGTCCTGCTGGCCGCCGGAAAGCCGGAGCGCGCCCGGGCCCTCCTCTTGGCAGCCGCCGACGCCGGATTCGCCAGCGTCCGGCGGGACACCGCCTACCTGCCCGTGCTGCACCTCTACGGCGAGGCGGCCGCCACTCTGGCCGAGGGGAAGGCGGGCGAGATGGTGTACCGGCTCCTCCTGCCCCGCCGGGACGAGGTCGCCTTCCACGGCTTCGGCGTCAACGGTTCCACCGAGCACGTCCTCGGCCTGCTCGCCTTGGCCGCCGGCCGCGTGGCCGTCGCCGACGACCACTTCGCCCGGGCCGAGGCGGTGCACCGGGGCCTGCGGGCGCCCTTCCTCTTGGCGGGGACGCTCGTCGCCTGGGGCGCGTCCTTGGCCGCTCGGGCGGGCGAGGCTCGCGAACGCGGCCGCACCCTGCTCGACGAGGCCGCCGCCCTGGCCCGGGCGGGGGGCTTCATCGCCGTCGAGCGCCAGGCGCGCCAGAGGCTCGAGGCGGCCTCGCCCGCCTCGCCGGCCGAGCCCGCCTCGCCCGACGACCGGGGCGGGGGCGACCAGGGATCCACCAGCGCTTCACCAGCGCGCCCCGCGACCATGCCGCCATGAGCCACCCGTGGGAGAGGATCCGATGACGACGAACGAGCCGCCCCGCAAGGTCGCCGTCCTCGGCGGCGGGGTAGGGGCCATCACCGCCGCCTTCGCGCTGACGTCGACCCCGGCGTTGCGGGCCCGCTACGAGGTCACGATCTACCAACAGGGGTGGCGCCTCGGCGGCAAGGGGGCCAGCGGTCGCAACGCCGCCTTGGGCCAGCGGATCGAGGAGCACGGGCTCCACATCTGGTTCGGCTTCTACGACAACGCCTTCCGGCTGCTGCGCCAGTGCTACGAGGAGCTCGGCCGACCGCCCGACGCGCCGCTGGCCACGCTCGACGACGCCTTTCTCCCCCACGACGAAGCCGTGCTGTGGGACCACGACGGCGACGGCTGGGTGGCCTGGCACCAGTGGGCGCCGCCCAATCCCTTCCAGCTGGGCGGTGGCCGCGAGCTGCCGTCCCTCGGCACGATGGTGGCCACGTTGGGCCGCTGGATCGAGCGGCGCTGGGACGAGCCGGCGTGTGCGCCCGCCGGCGCCACCGTGGGCGCGGCCGTCGGCGCCCCTGTGAGCGCGGCAACCAGCACGACGGCGCTCGGGCCCGCAGGCGGCGCGCCGAAGGAGCATCGCCTCCACCTGCCCGGCTGGATCGAAGATGTCGGCCGCCAGCTCGGGCACGACATGCAGCACGGGGCGTCCGCCTTCGCCCTGCTGGCCCACCTGGCCGGCGGTGACCTGCGCGAGGCTCACCGGCGCTCGGTGCTGTGCCATCTCCTGGCCGCCCTCCGCCACGAACTGTGGGCGCGCGCCGAGCGGCACGGGCCCCTCGACTCGACCCGCCGCATGCATCTCGGCGGCCTCGACCTCCTGATCACCGTCCTGATCGGCGTGCTCGACGACCAGCTCTACGAGCGAGGCTTCGCGGCCGTCGACGACCAGGAGCTGATCGACTGGCTGCGCCGCCACGGTGCCCAGCCGAGCACCCTGGGCCCCGGCTTCGACGGCCGCTCGGCCGTGATCCGGGCGCTGTACGACATGGTGTTCGCCTTCGAGGGGGGCGACCTCGACCGGCCCAATCTGGCCGCCGGCGCCGCCGCCCACGGCCTGTTGCGCATGGCCTTCACCTACAAGTCCCATCTCTACTTCCAGATGCGCGCCGGGATGGGCGACACCATCTTCATGCCCTACTACGAGGTGCTGCGCGCCCGCGGGGTGCGGATCCGCTTCTTCACCAGCGTCCAACGGCTCCGTCTCGACGCCGAGCGCCAGGGCATCGAGGGCATCGACGTCGTGCCCCAGGTGGCCCTGGTGGGGTCGGACTACGACCCGGCCGTCGAGGTGGAGGGGCTGCCCTGCTGGCCCGACCAGCCCCGGTGGGAGCAGCTGCAGGACGGTGCCGAGCTGGCGGCGCGGGGCGTGAACTTCGAGCAACAGGCCAACCCGCTGGGCGCTCCCGCCCTGACGCTGCGCCGCGGCGTCGACTTCGACGCCGTCGTCCTGGGCATCTCGGTGGGCGCGCTCGACGGGATCTGCGCCGAGCTGGCCACCGATCCCGCCAACCCGGCCTTCGGCGCCATGCTCACCGGCGCCACGACGGTTTCCACCCAGGCGTTCCAGGTGTGGATGCGGGAGGCCAACGCCGACCTGGGGTGGCGGGGTGGCCTCGGCACGATCTCGGGGACGTTCACCGAGCCCCTCGACACGTACTGCGACATGTCCCGGCTGCTCGACCGGGAGAGCTGGCCGGCCGCCGCCGGGGTCGCCAGCATCGCCTACTTCTGCGGCGTCCAGCGCGACCACGACGACGCCGACCCCGCCCGGAGGCAGGCCGACGCCGACGATCGCGCCCGGCAGGCGGCCCGGGCGTTCCTGCGCGACGACGTGGCCACGCTGTGGCCGGCGGCCGTCGTCGCCCGGGGCCAGTCGTTCGACTGGGACCTGTTGGCCGACCCGCAGGACCGGGCCGGCGAAGAGCGCTTGGCCGCCCAGTACTGGCGCGGCAACTGCCTGGGGTCCGAGCGCTACGTGCTGTCGCCTGCCGGCGCGATCCGCCACCGGCTCCCCGCCGACGGGTCGGGCTACGCCAACCTCTTCCTGGCCGGTGATTGGACGGCCAACGGGCTCGACCTCGGCTGTGTCGAGGCCGCCACCATGTCGGGTTTGCAGGCGGCCCGGGCCTTGACCGGTGAGCCGCTGGTGATCACCGGCGAGGACCACCGCTGGTTGTGCCCGGAAGGATCGCCATGACCCAGGCCGCGTTCGTTGCCTTCGGGCCGCAGGCGCTGGTGCCGCCGCCCTACCGCTGCTCGGGCACGCGCCTGTGGGCGTTCCTGGCCGAGGCCGACGAGGGCCGGCTGCGCGATCTGTGTCGCCGGGTCTTCGCCGATCCGACCGGTGGCCAGGAGGGCTGGGAGCCCGTCGGACGCCACGTCGTGCTCACCTTCGGACGCATCGCCACCATCACGAGCCTGGCCCCGGGGTACGCCGGCGAGGGCTCGATCAGCGAGGGCCAGGCCTGCATCTGGGTGCCGGTGCGCCGCGGCGATCGGCTGGCGGTGTTCGTGCCGTTCCTGGTGGTGGACAACCCGATGTCGCTGGTCGCCGGCCGGGACGTGTTCGGCTACGCCAAGGGCGCCGGCTGGATCTCACTGCCCGGTGACGCCGGTGCGGCCGCCGACACGATCGAGGTCGACGTCTACGGGGGGAACTTCGGGCCCGCCGAGGTTCGGGGCCGCCGGGCGCTCGTGCGCGTGCAGCGTCGCGAGCCGGGGGAGGAGCCGGAAGCGACGCCGTCGGCGGGGACCGACCTCGCCGGCGCGTGGCACCTGCTGGCCACCGCGACCGGGCTTCCCCGGCCCGGGCCGGCCGACGGGGGCGCGCCGGCGCCGTCGGCGGCAGGGGGGCGCGTCCGAGTGCCGCAGGTCTTCTTGAAGCAGGTCCTCGACATCACGGGCGAGGGCGTCGCTCTCCAGCAGGTGGGGGAGGCGCCGCTGGAGATCGAGCACTTCGCCGGCCATCCCCTGGTGCACCGGTGGCAGCTCAGCGTCGAGGCGCTCGACAGCCACCCCATCGCCGCCGAGCTCGGTCTCACCAGCCAGACGCTGTACGGCGGCTTCGTGGTCGAGCGGTTGGACTTCCTGTTGGCCGCCGGCACCGTCACGTGGCCGCCGGCAACCGTGGCCTCGGCCCCCCCAGCCGCGCCCGCCACCACCGACACTGCGCCGGCCGCCGCCGCCGGGGCCGACCCCGTCCAGGAGGCCGAGCGGCGGGTGGCCGCCGTGCGGGACGATCCGGAGGGCCGCTACCGGCTGGCCCAGGAGCTGTACGAGGCGCGCCCGCTGGGCGGCGCCGACGCCGCCTACGGCCGGGGGGAGTTGGCGTTCATGCGGTGGGAGGTCGACCGCGGCGTCCTCGACCCCGTGCACGGGAGCGCGTGGTGGCGGGCGGTGAACGAAGACCTGCTCACCGAGGCCGCCACCGCCACCGCCTTGGCCGACGCCGCCCCGACCGACCTCGACCGTCCCAGTCCCGCCGACGAGCCGTCCCGCCCCGGAGTCGAGGCCTGGTTGACGTTCTTCCGCCGACCGTCGCCGGCGTCGTGGTACTGCGCCCACAACGCCAGCGTCGTGGGCGGGTACCTCCGCCACGCCGACCTGGCGGCGCGGGAGGAAGCGGCCGAGCTGGTGCTCGTCAACATGGTGCTGGCGCGGGTGCTGTACGCCCAGCTGCTGGCCACCGACCCCCAGCGGGCCCTGGGCCACCTCGTGCACCTGGCCCGCTTCCTCGGCGACCCCCGCACCGACGCCGTGGGCGTCGTGGTCGACCTGCCCGACTTCTACCCCCGCCACTA
>JBIOZN010000134.1:0-3867 GCA_044871175.1 Acidimicrobiales bacterium
CCCGCCACATATGGCGGAAATCGCGCCGAGACGGCCGCGCCCATACGGCGGTTACGTGAGAGGGTTGGTGAGGTCGTAGAGGGTGACACCGTCCACCGTCACGGGCGTGAAGGTGGACGCCACCCACAGGGCGATCTCGGAGTTGCCCCCGCCGGCGGGGCCGCCCATGCCCCCGGCGCCGGCGAGGTCGAGCTCGTCGTCCCCGTGCACAACGAGGAGGACGACCTGGCGTCCTGGCCGCCTACGGCACGCTGTGGGTCGTGCAGTTCGTGCTGCTCGACCGGGTGCTGTTCGCCCGCTCCCGAGACCGGGTGGTGTTCGCCCGCTCACCCCAGGATCCAGGCGGCGGTGTCGGCGGGCAGCCGGCCGTCGCCGTCGAGGCCGGCCGAGGTGAGCAGCACCTGGCCGGGCGGCAGGTCGACGGGGCCGGCGCCCATCGCGACGACCAGGGTGAAGCGCCCGGCCCGGCGGGCGTGCAGGGCGCCGTCGTCGGTGCTGCTCCACTCCACCTGGTCGGCGGCGGTGAGCACGCCGTCCGCGTGCAGCTGGCGCCGCCGTTCCAGAGCCGTCCGGCACAGGTGTAGCGGCGAGGCGGCGTCGGCCTCCTGTGCCTCCACCGACCACTCGCCCCATCCCGCCGGCAGCGGCAGCCACGGTGGCACCGCGCCGGGCGGCGAGAACCCGTAGCTGCCGGCCGGGTCCCGGCGCCACGGCAGCGGCACCCGGCAGCCGTCGCGGGAGATGGCGCTGCGGGCCCACGCCGGGTCCTGGCGGTGCTCGGGCGCGACGTCCACCTCGGGCAGCCCGAGCTCCTGGCCCTGGTACAGGTAGGCGGCGCCGGGCAGGCCGAGCACGGCCAGCATGGCGGCCCGGGCGCGCGCCGGTCCGTCGCCTCCGCCCCGCCCGTAGCGCGTGGCCGCCCGCACGACGTCGTGGTTCTCCACGACCCACGTCACCGGGCCGCCGGCGGCCAGCAGCTGCTCGCCGACGGTGCACCAGGTGGTCGCGTCCCACGGGGCGATCAGGAAGTCGAAGGCGAACACCTGGTGCAGCTCGTCGGCGCGCAGGTAGCGGGCGGCCCGCTCGGGGGCGAGGTTGACCTCGCCGATCAGGGCGCGCGGCGGCTGGTAGGCGTCGGCGATGGCCCGCCAGCGACGGTGGATCGCGTGGACCTCCTCGCGGTCGCAGGCCAGCGGGTTCGACCGCAGGCGCATGGGCTGGACGGCCTGCAGCTCGGCGACGTCGGGGAGGCCCTCGGCCTTGCACAGGCCGTGGGCCACGTCGATGCGCAGCCCGTCGACTCCTCGGTCGAACCAGAAGCGGACGACGTCGTCGAACAAGGCCGCTGTGCGGGGGTCGCGCCAGTTCCAGTCCGGCTGCTCGGGGGCGTAGAGGTGGAGGTACCACTCGCCCGGGGTGCCGTCGGGCTCGACCACCCTGGTCCACGCCGGGCCGCCGAACACGCTGGGCCAGTTGTTCGGCGGCTCGTCGCCGCCCGGGCCGCGACCGGGGGCGAAGTGGAAGCGGGCGCGCTCGGGGCTGCCGGGGCCGGCGGCCCGCGCCGCCTGGAACAGCGGGTGCTCGACCGAGCAGTGGTTGGGCACCAGGTCGACGATGAGCCTCAGGTCGAGCGCGTGGGCCCGGGCGACGAGGGCGTCGACGTCGGCCAGCGTGCCGAAGCGGGGGTCGACGGCGCAGTAGTCGCTGACGTCGTACCCGTGGTCGGCCTGGGGCGAGCACTGGAACGGCGTGAGCCACACCGCTTGGGCGCCCAATCCGGAAACGTGGTCGAGGCGGGCGGTGATGCCGGCCAGGTCGCCGAGGCCGTCGCCGTCGGCGTCGGCGAAGGACCGCGTGTAGATCTGGTAGACGACGCCGTCGCGCCACCACGACACGGACGCCAGTGTCGCCGCCCGGCTCAGTCGGGCAGCAGCGGGACGGTGAGGCCCTCGTCGCGCCCGAGCAGCACGGCGCGCGTCAGCGCCCGCGAACCGAAGCGCTGGCGCACCCCGTCGAGGGCGGCGTCGAGCGCGCCCGCCCGCTCGCGCGCCAGGGGGAAGGTGAGCTGCACCGCCTCGTCGCCGTCGAGGTTGGCGACGGCGATGCCCACCAGGGTGACCCCCCGCTCGGCGATCATCGGGGCGGCGTCGGCCAGGAGGCGGCGGAGGGTGGCCAGCAGCGCGGCCGTGTCGGCCGTGGGGCGCGGCAGCGTGTGCGAGCGGGTGACGCGGGTGAAGTCGTCGAACCGCAGGCGCAGCACGACCGTTCGTCCCACCCGCCCGGCGGCCCGGAGCCGGCGGGCCACGCGGTCGACCAGGCCGACGGCCACGGTGTCGAGCTCGGCGGGGGAGTGCGGCCCCCGCCCGATGGCCCGCTGCGAGCCCACGGAACGACGGCGCCGGCCCACCTCCACCGGGCGGGGGTCGCGATCGTGAGCGAGGGCGTGGAGGTGGTGGCCGGCCGCCGGGCCGAGCAGAGCCACGAGGGCGCCCTCGTCGAGCCGGGCCACGTCGCCGACGCGGTCGAGCCCCCGGTCGTGCAGCTTGGCGGCGGTGACGGCCCCGACGCCCCACAGCCGCTCGACCGGCAGGGGGTACAGGAAGGCGAGCTCGCCCTCGGGTGGCACCACCAGCAGTCCGTCGGGCTTGGCCACGCCACTGGCCACCTTGGCGAGGAACTTGGTGCGCGCCACGCCGACGGTGATGGGCAGGCCGACGCGTTCGCGCACGGCGGCCCGCAGCCGCGCGGCGATCTGCTCGGGCGGGCCCGCCACCCGGCGCAGGCCGCTCACATCGAGGAAGGCCTCGTCGATGGACAGGCCCTCGACCACGGGCGTCGTGTCCTCGAACACGGCGAACACGGCCTTGCTGGCCTCGGCGTAGGCGTGCATGCGGGGCGGCACGACGACGGCTCGCGGGCAGAGGCGCCGGGCCTGGACCCCGCCCATGGCCGTGCGCACGCCGAAGGCCTTGGCCTCATAGCTGGCGGCCAGCACGACCCCACCGCCCACGATGACCGGACGGCCCCGCAGGCGGGGGTCGTCGCGTTGCTCGACGGAGGCGTAGAACGCGTCGAGGTCGGCGTGGAGGATGGAGGCCCCCGCGGGCACGAACGCATGTTCGCACGTGGCGAAGCCACGTGTCAGCGACCTTCGGGCACCTCCGCTGGTGGCGCCGCCGCGCCCTCGTCGGTCCCCTCGCCTTCCTCGTCGCCTTCCTCGCCTTCCTCGTCCTCCGCGTCGCCCTGCTGGCGCTGGGCGGTGGCGTTCTGGCCGTCGTGCTCGAAGCTGACGTCGACCGACTCGAAGCCCTTGTAGCGCTGGGCGACGGCGGCGTCGGTGTAGGCGTCCTGGTCGGCGCCGGTGAGATCGACGTTGTCGGTGAACGGGGTCAGCAGCGCCCGGGGGTAGAGGTGCTTGGCCCGCACGACGTTGATCTCGCCTCCGAGCACGATGCCGAGGGCGGCGAGGTACAGCCACCCCAGCAGGCCGAGCACGAGGGCGAAGGCGCCGTAGGTGGCGCTCGTGCCCTTCACCGCGTGGCCCACGTAGGCCGTGCCGAACAGCTCCAGCACCTGCCAGATGACGGCGGCGAAGGCCGCGCCGGGCACGAGGTCGGCCAAACCACGGCTCGGGCGGTCGCGATGCGGAACACGACCACGAACACCACCGCGTTGACGGCGATGGCGGCGAGGGTGAAGGCAATCGCGGTGGGGACACCGACGTCGGCGCCGTAGGCGCGGCCGCTGCCCCCGATGGCCGACAGCACGGTGCTGGCGAGCACGGCCAGGCCGCCGACGCCCAGGATGAGCAGGCTCTTGACGCGGGCCAGCAGCGGGTTGGGCCGCCGGTGCCGCGGCACCGCCCAG
>JBIOZN010000135.1:0-2471 GCA_044871175.1 Acidimicrobiales bacterium
ACACGGCCAGAGGCAGATCCCGGCCGACCGCCTTGAACATCGCCCCCGGCGAGCCGGCCAGCACCGCCCGGATCACCGCCGCCAACAACGTGAACGAGACCATCACCGCCCCGATCGCCAGCGCCATCTGGAACGGGCTGGAACCCTCACCGGAAAACCAGTCGGACCCAACCATCGGGTTGGTCGACATGTCGATCACCGACCAGATCGCCTCGATCAGAATCAGCACCCCGTTGATCACCCAGCTGGTCAACGCAGCAAAACCGGCGTCAATCGCCCAGCCCGCCACCCCACTGAACACCCCGGCAACCGCTTTGAAAATGTCACCAATGACCGGAATGCCAAACATCAGACCCGCCCTCCCCGGGGACAGGGCGGCCCGGCATCACCGGCCCGCACCGGCGCGGAAGCGCGCGATCGCGCTCGCGACCTGACCGTCAATTCCGACGGCCCCTCGGACAACGACCCCGGTCCCGAACCGAGATCCTCGGCCTCGACGCACTCACACGGGCCCAACACCCATGGGCCCAGCAACAGCAGCAGCACGATGAACACCGTCGGCGCACCCGCCACTATCAGCCCGGAGGAGGCCCGGACGAGCGTGCTCAGGTGGCGAACCGTCGCCTCGAACACGTCAGCGACGTCTCCCCGTGTCATACGCGGGCCGCCAGCGGGACCAGACCCCGGGTGAGCTCATCGACGGTGGGGATCTCATGGACGGGCAGCACTCCCACCACCCCGGCGGCGAAGTCCCACGGCCACTCGACCCGAACCAGATCCACCGTGCGGGCAGCGATGATCAGGCGGCCGTCGCCGGCGCTCACCAGGATCGACACCACCCCCCGGTCGTCTTGCACCTCGCGCACCGAGATCTGGGCGCCCGGGAACTCGGCGAGCACGTCGTCGATGGCGGCGGCCACCGACGCGTCGACGCTCCGGTTCCAAATCGGAGCCGCCCTGGTCATGATCCCTCCACGTTGGAGCCGGCCAGCACCGCCGGCGTCCACCCGGCCACCTCGGCCATGTCGCGGCCCGAGGACGGCAGATCACCCGCCATCGCCTCCGGGGTGGGGCCCTCGCTGCGGGACACGTCATCAACCCGCCAGTCGTCGTGCTCCCACACCAGCGTCACCGTGTGGGTGCGCCACATCACCTGCGCGGTCGGCTCCGACGCCACGCCCATCATCAGCTGCGACCACACCCGCACCACCGCCCGCTCCGGCGACCAGTCGTCCACCGTCACCGCCAGCGGGGCCTCCAGCCAGATCCCCTGTGACGGGTCAGCGCCGAACCGCTGGTTGAACTGGGCTCGTTCGGCCCGGAACGAATCGATGGTGGCCGCTGCCACCCGCTCGGACATCAACGCCCGCAACGAGTCGGCGGTGGCGATCGGGCCCAGCTGCATCAACGCACCCAGCGACGACACCCAGCCCACCGCCGCCGCCCGCGCCCCCGCCTCACTCCGCCCGTAGCCCACCGGGATCCCCGACGCGTCAGCGTGCGGACCCGGATCGGGATCGGTGACCGCCACCGGCACATCCGAGGCCACCGAAGCATCGGCCGCCGCGACCGTCGAGCTCGCCGGCGGTGGCACGCTCACCGCCGTCACCGGCACCGACTCGCGGACCGCCGGCCCGTCGTCGGCCCGCAGGGTCCGCAATCCGGCCCAGCCCAGCGCCACCGCCGCCACCACTGCCACGACCAGGGGGCCGCGCCGTGATCGGGAGCGCACGTCAACCGCCGTGGCCGGCGCTGTACAGCGTGGACACAATGGTCTGGACCAGCCCGATGATCACCAGACCGGCCGCCCCCGCCAACACGAAGGTCTTGCCCGCCACCGACCGGCCCGCCGACGCCCCGCCCCACCCGTGCCAGGTGGCCGCCCCGTAAATGATCACCGCCGCGCAGGCGGCCAAGCCCAGCCACATCCCCCAGCCGATGATCTGCTCCACCAGAGCCCCGCCCGGCATCCCCGCCGACGACGGGGACACCCCCTTGGTCGGGTCGGAGGGATCGGCTCCCGCCGGGACCGCCCCCCACACCGTCGCCGCGCCCGCCACCACCGCCGCCACCGCTCGCCCCGTCGTACCTCGGACCACTCGATACACCTCCACCCCTGCGGCCCACCACCACCGGCCGGCCTCTCAAAGGGGAGATAGACCCGGCTCGACGCCAAATGTTCCAAACTTTCCCCGGGACTTTTTTGGAACGGCGACGGGCGCGGCCGGTCTATCTGCGGGGTGTGATCCTCAAAGTCGCCGGCGGCGTCACCGCCGCCCTCGCCACCGTGGCGCTCCTCCCCATCCTCGTCGCCCCCGGCGCGAACAACCCCGACATCACCGCCACCCCCGCCGCCGGCTGCCGGCCCATCGCCGTCATCCTCGACACCATCCGCACCCAGGAAAGCGGCGGCAACTACACCGCCCGCGCCGGCGGGTCCAGCGCGTCGGGCGCCTACCAGTTCGTCGACG
>JBIOZN010000136.1:0-3864 GCA_044871175.1 Acidimicrobiales bacterium
GGCAAGCAAGAAGACGCCCGGCTCCAGGGCGAGCAGGCCCGCGCCGACGTGAAGCAGAAGCTGAATGTGGTCGATGAGCCGGACGTGCCCATCGCCCCGGAGCCCAAGCTCAAGCAGGCGGTCTTCGGCTTCGGGGGCTTCGTGGTGATCGGCTTGCTGCTCACCCTGGCCACCGTGGTCGTGGGCTCCGTGCTGGACCACACCATCCGCTTCGCCGACGAGGTGCGCGAGCCGCTCGGGCTGCGGGTGCTCGCCGTCGTGCCCGAGGCCCCCGTCACCCGCCGCGCCCGGCAGAACCCGCCCCCGCCGCCGACCGAGCAGCCGGCCACCGCCCGCGCGCTGCAGCTCGAGCTGGCGTCGGTGCTCTCACCGCGCCCTGCGGCCGTGATCAACGGCGATGCCGCCCCGGCGGCCGTGATCAACGGCGATGCCGCCCCGGCGGCCGCGACCAACGGCGATGCCGCCCCGGCGGCCGCTACCAACGGCGAGACCGCCCCGGCGGCCACCGCCGCCCCCACCGCCAGCAGGGCGACGCCCAGCAGGGGGAAGGGCGACGAGGACGGTGGCGCGGCCGCCGGCCACGACGAGCAGGCCCACCGCCAGCATCAGCGGCGGCGCACGGGTGGGACCCGCCCCAGCTTCACCCTGAAGCAGCCCAAGTGACGCCGATCCTGCTGACTACGCAACGACCGCCGACACCGCGACGACCGAGGCCATGGAGTACCCGATGAGCACCACCGAAGAGCATCGCGACGAAGAGCAAGGCGACGTCGCCCAGGGCGACGTTCCCCAGGGCGACACCGCCCAGGGCGTGGAGGTCACCAGCGGCGATCCGTCGACCCCTTCGGCGCCAACCCGGACCCCACGCCGGCGGCCGGCCCGGCGCGCTCGCCGCGCGCGGCGGGGCAGCACCGGCATCGGCCTGTCGCTGCGCACGCCCGAGGGAGAGGTGGTCCATGTGGCTACCGCGCCCGTCACCGAGGGCCTCCGGTACATGGTGGGCCGCCTGCGCAGCGAGCTGCCGCACCGCCTCGGCATCATCTCCGCCATCCCCGGCGAGGGCGTGACCTCGACGTGCCGGTCCCTGGCCGTGTTGCTCGCCCACGACACCGGCAAGCGCATCTGCATCGTGGACCTCAACTGGGGAACCCCGTCATCCTGGCCCGGCGACGACGAGAAGGGCGGGGTGGCGGGTGTGCTGCGTGGCGAGGTGGCTCTCGACGCCGCCCTGCGCCCCACGGTGACCGGGCACCTGTTCGTGCTGCCGGCCGGCGTGGCCGATCCCGGCGAACGGCCCATCCTGGCGAGCAGCCCCGAGCTCGAGCCCCTGCTGGCCGCCCTGGAGCGAACGTTCGACCACGTCATCGTCGACCTTCCCGCCATCCATGCCACCAGCGAGGCGCTCGTGCTGGCCGAGCGCGCCGGTGCCCTCGCCGTCGTCGTGCGCCAGGGCGTGACCTCCGAGGCCCAGGTCAAGGCGGCCGTCGAGGAGCTCCACGGCCTGCCCGTGATCGGCGTCATCCTCAACCGGGCCACGAGCAAAGTGCCCCGCCCGCTGCGTCGTCTCGTCGGCGTCTGAACGTTCAGGGACAGCATGAAGTTTCTGATCGCGTTCATGCTGCTCTGGTTCGTGGTGGGCGCTCGGTCGGCTCGCAAGGGCCGGGGCACGCGAGCCATCACGCTGCTGGGGACCTGCCTGGTGCTGTCCTACGCGTACTTCTCCTACCGCGGGGTCTGAGGTGCACGCCCTGTCGGTCCCCGCAGGCCTGGTGGCCACGGCGACGGCCGAGCAACGGCGCAACCGACGCTGGTGGTGGTGCGGCTACGCCGCCTGTCTGGCCCTCACCATGGTCATCGCCAAGCTGGCCTGGGGCTATGCGCCGCACCCGTTTGCGCTTGCCCTGCTGGTGGTGCTCCTCGGCGCGGCCGTGGCGGTGGCGCGCCCGGTCCTCGGCGTCTACCTCACCGTGTTCTTCGCCATGGTGGGCGACGCCAACACGGCGCCCTGGTACCCGTTCGTCAAGAACCTGTCGAGCCGGGAGTCGATCCTCTACGTCAGCGACCAGCTGATCATCAGTCCCCTCGAGATCTTCCTGGGCGCCCTGGTGCTGGGATGGGTGCTGAGGATGGCCGCCACGCGGCACTGGACCCTGCGACGGGGTCCCCTCTTCTGGCCGGTTATCGCCTTCACCGGGCTACTGCTGGTCGGCCTGGGCTACGGCCTGGCCACCGGCGGCGACCGCTACGTGGCGACGTGGGAACTGCGGCCGATCCTCTGCCTGCCGGTGCTCTACCTGATCGTCACCAACGTCTTGGACCGGTTGGAGCAGTACCGGCGGCTGTTCTGGCTGGTGATGATCGCCGTCACCATCAACAGCTTCTTCGGCCTGTTCTTCCTCTCTTCGCTGTCACCGTTGAAGCGGGCGGGGCTCGAGAGCCTGGGGGATCACAGTGCCTCGCTCCACGCCAACACCCTGATCGTGATGATCGCGGCCACCTGGCTCCTCGGCAGCCGCTCGTTCGCCGCCCGCGCCCTGCTGCCGTTCATGGCGATCCCGGTGGTGTGGGTTTACCTCGTGTCCCAGCGACGGGCCGCCATCATCGCCCTGATCGCCGCCGTGATCCTGCTCGGGGCCGTGCTTCGCTGGCGCCACCGCCGGGTGTTCAGGGTGGTGGCGCCCATCGCCTTACTGCTGGGCATCGGGTACACGGCCGCCTTCTGGAACGCCACGGGCGTGGTCGGCTTCCCGGCCCAGGCCGTGAAGACGGTCGTGGCGCCCGACGAGCAGACGTCCGAGGACCAGGCTTCGGACTACTACCGGGTCGTCGAGAACTACGACATCATCCAGACCATCAAGGCCCATCCCCTGACCGGGGTGGGCTTCGGCCAGCGGTTCCTCACACCCATACCCCTGCCAGCCATCAACTTCTTCGTCCTGCGCGAGTACATGTCCCACAACTCGATCCTCTGGGTCTGGATGAAGGCGGGCGTCGGTGGCTTCGTCGCCATGCTCTTCCTCTTTGGCACGGCAGTGCGCACCGGCGCGGCCAACCTCGTGCGGCTCGCAAGTGGCACTGATGCCGCCGTCGGGCTCCTGGCCGTGGCCTACGTGGTGATGTTCGCCGTGTTCACCTACGTGGACATCTCCTGGGACCCGCGCACGATGGTGCTGCTGGCCATCGCCCTGGCCCAGATCGACAGCGCCTACCGCATCACCACCGCCACAACCTCCCCTCCCACGGTGCCTGCCGGCGCTCGTGACCGGTCGCTCTCGCGGCGCAGGGCGGCGGCGGCCCGGGCCCCAGAGCTGGTCGGCGCCACGTCATGACCCGCCGTCACCAGGTGGTCGGCCTGGTGGTGCTGCTGGCGTCGCTGGCGGCGTGCAGCGGTGGCGGCGGGCGCGACTTCGCCGTCGCCCCCCCCACCGGGCCCCAGGTGACCTCGCCCTCCATCGGCACCGACGCGACGAGCGTCGACGGATCCTCAGGGGTCCCGACGCGCGTCGACACCGATGTCACCGTGACCGTGCGGCCCGACCAGCCCATCGGCCCTGTCAGCCCCCTCACCCGGGGGTTCTCGGGGGATGTCGACGCCGCCTACCTCCGAGACGTCGGCGGCACCGTGAACAGCTGGGGTGGCAACCCCTCCAGTCGCTTCAACTACGAGATCGGCCACGCCTGGAACAACGGTGCCGACTGGGAGTTCCGCAACACGAACTACGGCCACACCGGCGACGAGGCGACGCGCTTCATCCAAGAGACCACGAGCGCGGGCGCGCAGGTCCGGCTGGCCGTGCCCACGCTCGGTTGGATCCCGAAGAACGACGACAACACCACCTGCTCGTTCCCCTCCGCGGGTGGGGC
>JBIOZN010000137.1:0-2201 GCA_044871175.1 Acidimicrobiales bacterium
TCGTGAAGCGCACCCCCGAGCCGACGAGCGCGCGCTTCTCGTTCACGTTCGGCGCCGAGACCGTCGTCCTGGGCCGCGACGAGTCGCACACGTTCACTGGCGTCGCGCCCGGCCCGTACACCGTCACCGAACCGGCCGAGGGGGCCTGGCGGCTCACCAAGCTGGCGTGCACCGACCCCACCGGGGACTCGGTCGTCACCCTCGCCGACCGTTCGGCCTCGGTGGTCGTCGCGCAGGGCGAGACGGTGACCTGTGAGTTCACCAACTCGCCCGGCGGCACGCTGCCGGTGACCGGAAGTGACGGCGTGCGAGCCAAGTTGAAAGCGGCGGCGGCCCTCGCCGGGCTGGGCACCCTCCTGGTCACGGCCGCACGACGACGGCGCCCGCCCCTGCCCCGCTGATCCGGTCGCGGCGGAGCCGCCCCGCCGCTTCAGTCAGGAATCTGCACCTCTACGGTGCAATCGGCTGCCTAGAGGGGCCCGACCGGCGGCGAGCCCCGCTGGCGGCGAGCGCGAGCTCGTGCGCGCCGGTCACCACTGAGTGCCGGCCAAGGCTCGTCCACGCGCTCCAGGGCGGCACCTGACCGCAGGGCCCGCGTTCGTTAGCGCTCCGTTAGCGGCCCGTCGTCAGGATGCAGACATGGGTGCGCCGTCCCCGCTCGAACTGTCGGTCGAGGAGTTCCTCGCCCGTGCAGGGCGCGACCGACCCGCCACGCGGCACGCACGGCAACGACGCCCGTGGCGCCTCACCGCGTTCGCGGTCGACGCGGGCGACTTCTGGGGCCTGTTCGCCGAGACGGTCCGCGATGACGGCACCGTCGACCTGTCGGCCTTGGCCGCCGGTGCCGATGGGCCGTTCGCGTTCGCGGCCGCCACGGTCGTGGGGACGTGAGCAACGGCGGCCACAACTGGCCCACAGCGACGACGTGCGGCAACCCGCCCGGCGCCCCCCATTTCGACGCCAGCGAGGCGATCGTGGACTTCTGGCGCAACCCCGCCGGACTCCCCTGAGGCGGCGCGATGTTCACTCCCGGCCCCTCGTTCGCCGTGCCTACCGTGCTGGACGCGCTGGGCTACGCCCCACCGCCGTGGGAACGCCCGGGCACCAGCCCGGCCTCCCGGCCGGACTGGCTCGGCGCCACCGGAGCCAGTGCGAAGGGCCTCGCCGAGGTCGCCGCCGGCATCGGGCCGCTGCTCGCGTCGATCGCGCTCGCCGGGTACGAGGTCGACCGCATCGCCGTCGCCCCACTGGCGGCGGGCCGCTCGCTCGACGGCCACGTCGTCCTCGAGACCGCGGGCATGGCCTACGCCTATTCCTCCACCGCGCTCGACGCCGCCCTCGGCCATCCGCTGCCGCCCGGCGCAGTGGTCGGCCTGGGCTGCCACTTGACACCCCGCCGCCGGTTCCGTGCCTACGCCGAAACCATGACCATCGGCGACGCGCTGGCGATGGCCCTCCCCGGGCTGCGCGCGCCCAACGACCCGGGCCCGCCGATCGGCGCCGGGCCCGCCGTCTGGCTGGGCACAGGGGCCGGCGGCGCGTGGGAGCTCTGGCACGATCCCGATCCCGTCCGCCCCGACGGCGGGGGATGGTGGGTCATCGGCCTGGCCGCGTCGGTGCCCACCGTTGATCTGTCCGTGATGGCCGCCGCCGCCGCCGACGCCGCCGCCCAACTCGGCGCGCTGGTCGGTGGTGATCTCCGTACGGCGTGGACGGCGACGCCGACGGGCACGGCGCTGCCCGGCCTCCTGCGCGTGTACGACGCCGACAACTGGCACTTCCCCGATGGCGACACCCCGTTCTCGGATCGGCTCCTTGCCCACGGCCGCCTCGTGCAGGGCTGGCTCGGGCGCCCGTCGCCGAACGCCTCCGTGCCCGTCGCCTTCCCGGCCAGCACGGCGCAGATCACCGACTTCTTCCTGCAAGAGACGGGCCGGCACACCGGGAGCCTGGCGGCGTGGCTGAACCTGGCCACCGGGGGGGTGGGCGGGACCGTGATGGTGGAGAGCCTCGCCGAGGTCGCCCACGACACGCTCGACCGCGCCGGCTTCGTGTTCGGCCCGAGCGAGCACGGCGTCGGTGCGGCGCTGGGCCTTCCGTGGGGCGACGCGCTCATGGCCCTGCACGAGCTCGGACTGGTCGACCTGCTCGGGCGCGAGCAGATCGGCGCCGTGACCGCCCCCGAGTGGGTGGCCATGGAC
>JBIOZN010000138.1:0-2600 GCA_044871175.1 Acidimicrobiales bacterium
GCCAACGACCGGTTCGTCGCCATCGACCTCCTGCGAAACGCCTGTGTGGCCGCCGGCGGGGTGCTGCCGATGTGCCAGGACACCGGCACCGCGATCGTCGTCGGCAAGCGCACCGAGACGGTGCTGACCGGGGGCGACGACGAAGAGGCGATCTCCCGGGGCGTCTTCGAGGCCTACGACCGGCTGAACCTGCGCTACTCGCAGATGGCGCCCACGTCGTTCTGGGACGAGCGCAACACCGGAACGAACCTGCCCGCGCAGGTCGAGCTGTACAGCGTGCCGGGTGACACCCCGCGCTACGAGCTGCTGGTGCTGGCCAAGGGGGGCGGTTCGGCGAACAAGACCTTCCTCTACCAGGAGACGAAGGCGCTGCTCAACCCGAGGCGCCTGGCCGCGTTTCTCGACGAGAAGCTGCGCTCGCTGGGGACGGCGGCCTGCCCGCCCTACCACCTGGCCGTCGTCATCGGCGGCACCTCGGCCGAGCACGCCCTCAAGACGGCCAAGCTGGCCAGCGCCCGCTACCTCGACGCCCTGCCCATCGCCGGCAGCCGCCTCGGCCACGGATTTCGCGATATCGACCTGGAACAGCAGATTCTCGCCCTCACCCAGGCGTTCGGCATCGGCGCCCAGTTCGGCGGCAAGTACTTCTGCCACGACGTGCGGGTGATCCGCCTCCCCCGCCACGGCGCGTCCTGCCCGGTGGCCATCGCCGTGTCGTGCTCGGCCGACCGCCAGGCCCTGGCCCGCATCACCGCCGACGGTGTGTTCCTGGAGGCCCTCGAGCGCAACCCGGCCCACTACCTGCCCGACACCACCGACACCGAGTTTGGCGACGAAGTCGTGCGCATCGACCTCAACCGGCCCATGGACGAGATCCGCGCCCAGCTCTCACAGCACCCGGTGAAGACCCGGCTCTCGCTCACCGGGCCGCTCGTCGTGGCCCGCGACATCGCCCACGCCAAGATCGCCGAGCGCCTCGACGCCGGCGAGCCCATACCCGCCTACCTGCGCGACCACCCCGTCTACTACGCCGGCCCGGCCAAGACGCCCGAGGGGTACGCCTCGGGCTCGTTCGGCCCCACGACGGCCGGGCGCATGGACGCCTACGTCGACCGCTTCCAGGCCGCCGGCGGCAGCCTGGTGATGCTGGCCAAGGGCAACCGCTCGCCGGCGGTCACCGACGCCTGCGCCGCCCACGGCGGCTTCTACCTCGGCTCCATCGGCGGCCCCGCCGCCCGCCTGGCCCAGGACTGCATCACCAGGGTGGAGGTGCTCGAGTACCCCGAGCTCGGCATGGAGGCGGTGTGGAAGATCGAGGTGGTCGATTTCCCCGCCTTCATCGTGGTGGACGACAAGGGCCACGACTTCTTCGCCGACGTCTCCACGCCGGTGGCGCTGGGTGCCCGCTAGATCTCCACGACCAGCGCCCCGAGCCGGGACTCGCCCTCCACCGTCTGGCCGCCGGCGGCCAGGAAGGCGCGCATGGCCGCCTCGGCGTCGGGGTGCACGCGGACGGCGTCGAAGGCGGCCGCCTCGGCCCGCAGATCGGGCACCACCTGCTTCTCGGCCCGCAGCACGCAGGCCTTGGCGGCGGCCACCGCATGGTGCGGGAAGCCGGCGATCCGCTCGGCCAGGCGCTCGACGAACGCCCCGACCTCCTCCGGCGGCAGCGCCCGGTTGACCCACCCCCAGCGCTCGGCGGTGGCGGCGTCGACGTCGTCGCAGCCGAGGATGACCTCGAGAGCGCGGCTGCGGCCCAGCAGCCGGCCCAGCCGGGCGGTGCCCGAGCCGCCGGGCAGGATGCCGAGGGCGACCTCGGGCTGGTTGAGGATGGCCATTCCGAGGGCGGCGATGCGGAGATCGCAGCTGGCGGCCAGCTCGGCGCCGCCGCCCCCGACGCGCCCCTCGATCACGGCGATGGTGGCCTTGGGCATGGTGCGGAAGCGCTCGACCATCGAGTGGAACTGGTGGAGCTCGGCGGCGGGGACGGCCGGCCCGGTGGGCGCCGGGAAGCCCAGGATGAGCTCGACGTCGAAGTGGGCGATGAAGAAGCCGGGCACGGCCGAGCGCAGGACGACCACCCGGGTGTCGGCGTCGCCTTCCACGTCGGCCGCCAGCCGCACGAGCGACGGGAACAGCGTCCGGTCGAGCAGGTTGAGCGGCGGGTGGTCGAGGGTGACGTCCAGCACCCCGGCCGCCTGGCGCAGGCGCAGCCCTTCGTATGTGCCACTGATCATGAGGCCCCGTCGTACACGAGCAGGCCGTCGTCGCGCTGACGGACGCCGGCCGTGGGCTCGTGCGCCGGCAGGCGCCCGTCGTGGCCGAGGTGCACGACCTCGACGCCCCGGGCGACGACGGCGAAGTCGGCCACCAGGCGCCGATGGCACCGCCACCACAGGCTCTCGCTGCACATCACCGCCGTCGACTGCGCCGCCGCTTCGGCCAGCACCTCGTCGACCGCCTCCACGAACTCGCCGGTCCGCATCCACCCGGCGTAGCCCCGGAAGCTGTCGTTGCGCCACAGCGTGTCGGGTGAGCCGGGCGCCGGCTTCCGGAACCCGCCGAGCCGCGGCTCCCAGCGGTAGGCCAGGCCCGCCGCC
>JBIOZN010000139.1:0-15189 GCA_044871175.1 Acidimicrobiales bacterium
GTGGGCGCTCTGGGTGCAAACCCAGGGTGCGGGCTACGGTCGCGCGCCGTGGGCGAGGGGGACGCAGGGTTCGACGCCGGCGCGGTGCGCGCCGAGGTCCGCAAGTGGCTGGAGCAGCACTGGGACCCCGACCTCGCCCTCGTGGCCTGGCGCACGCTGCTGGCCGACGCCGGCTGGGCGTGCCCGTCGTGGCCCGTCGAGTGGTTCGGGCGCGGCCTGCCGCCGGCGGCCAACGTCGTGGTCGAGCAGGAGCTGGCCCGCATCGGTGCCCCCGGCGTCCCCGTCGGCGGCGGCATGGGGCTGGCCGCGCCCACGATCCTGCGCCACGGCGACCACGACCTCCAGGGCCGCCTCCTGGGGCCCATCGTCACCGGCGAGCACACCTGGTGCCAGCTCTTCAGCGAGCCCGGCAGCGGGTCCGACCTGGCCGGGCTCACCACCCGGGCCGACCGCGACGGTGACGGCTGGCGGGTGAACGGCCAGAAGGTGTGGACGACCAGCGCCCACCACGCCGATTTCGGCATGCTGCTGGCCCGCACCGACTGGGACGTGCCCAAGCACCGGGGCATCACCTACTTCGCCCTCCCGATGCAGCAGCCCGGCATCGAGGTCCGCCCGCTGCGGCAGATGAACGGGCACGCCTCGTTCAACGAGGTGTTCCTCACCGACGCCTGGGTGCCCGCCACCAACGCCATCGGCGACGTGAACGGGGGATGGGCCGTCGCCCTCACCACGCTCGCCCACGAACGCCGCTTCGCCGGCCTGCGGGCGCCGCGGCCGGCCGACGCCCCGACCGGGCGCGCCGTGCGGGAGGCCCAGGCCGAGGCCGAGGAGTACCTGCGCACCTACTCGTGGTACCCCCAGCGCGCCGGCCGGGCGGACCTGCTGGCGCCGCGAGCCCGCGCCGCCGGCCGCACCCACGACGCCGTCGCCCGCCAGGCGGTCGCCGCCGTCCACGCCACCCAGCGGGCCGGCCAGCTCACCGCCGCCCGGGCTCAGCAGGAGCGGGCCCACGGGCGGGAACCCGGCGCCGAGGGCTCCCTGGGCAAGCTGGCGGCCAGCGATCTCGCCCGCAATGCGGCCCGCGCCCACAGCCTGATCGCCGGGGCCCAAGGGCTGCTCGGTCCCGCTGACGCCGCCGGCGAGGACGGTGTGGTGGCCGAGGTGCTCGTGTCGGTGCCGGCCGTGTCGATCGCCGGCGGCACCGACGAGGTGCAGCGCACGATCGTGGGCGAGCGCGTCCTGGGCCTTCCCCGGGAGCCGGCGGTCGACCGTGACGTGCCGTTCCGCGAGGTCCGCCGCAATTAACCCTGTGGGCCCGAACCGATGACCGGCACCACGCTCTCGTCGTTCGTGATCATCCTCGCCGTGGCCGCGGTCGCGCCCATCCTGTCCGACCTCAGCACCCGGTTCGTGCCCATCCCCTCGGTCGTGCTCGAGATCGGGCTGGGCGCCGCGGTGGGGCCGGCGGCGCTCGGCTGGGCCCACGACGACGAGATCATCAGCTTCGTCAGCGAACTCGGCCTGGCCACGCTCATGTTCCTGGCCGGCCTCGAGGTCGACTTCCGCCGCATCCGGGGCCGGCCGCTGCGACTCGCCGTGGCCGGTTGGGGCCTGTCGCTCGTTCTCGGGCTGGGCGCCGGCATCATCCTGGCGGCCACGTCGATCGACAGCGCCCGCTCGGGGCTGGTCGTCGGTTTGGCCCTCACCACGACGGCGTTCGGCACGCTGCTCCCGATCCTGCGCGACAGCGGCGAGCTGGCCCGCCCCTTCGGCGTCCATGTGCTCGCCGGGGCGGCGGTGGGGGAGGTCGGGCCGATCCTGGCCGTCGCCCTGCTGCTCAGCAGCGACCGCCCGGCCCGCACGGCCGTGTTCCTCGTCGGGTTCGTCGTGGTGACCCTGGGCGCCGGCTACGTGGCCGGCCGCCCTCGCCACCCGCGCCTGGCCCGGCTCATGGAGGCGACGCTCATCACGAGCGGCCAGCTGGCCGTGCGTATCGTCGTGCTGCTCACCGGCTTCATGGTGTGGCTGGCGTCCGAGCTGGGGCTCGACGTGCTGCTCGGCGCCTTCGCCGCCGGCCTGGTGTTCCGCATCTTCTCGCGCGGCGCCGGCGAGCGCGAGGCCGAGCTGGTCGAAGCCAAGCTGCAGGGCCTCGGCTTCGGGTTCCTGGTGCCGTTCTTCTTTATCGTGAGCGGGCTGCGCTTCGACCTCGACGCCCTGCTCCACGACCTCGGCGCCGCCCTGCGCGTGCCGATGTTCCTCGGCCTGTTCCTCGTCGTGCGGGGCCTGCCCACTGTCGGGCTGCACCGGCGGACGATGGGGCGGCGCGACCGCCGCGCCCTCGCCCTCTACCTGGCCACCGAGCTCCCCCTCGTCGTCGTGATCACGACGATCGGCGTGCAGACGCACCGCATGCGGTCGAGCACCGCCGCCGCCCTCGTGGGGGCGGCCATGCTGTCGGTGCTGGTGTACCCGCTCCTGGCCGCCGCCCTGCGGCGCCCCGCCATCGAGGCCGGTCAGCCACCCCAGGTCCAGCCGGTGATCTCGGGCGGGTCCTCGCCGTAGGTGTAGGCGTAGCGGCGGGCGGCGATGCGCCGGTCCTCCATGGCCTGGCGCAGGTGGGCGGCGCGGTCGAGCAGGCCGGGCACCCGGTCGATGACGTCGAGCACGAGGTGGTAGCGGTCGAGGTCGTTCAGGGCGGTCATCTGGAACGGCGTCGTGGTGGTCCCTTCTTCCTTGTAGCCCCGCACGTGCATGTGGTCGTGGTTGGCGCGCCGGTAGGCGAGCTTGTGGATCACCGTCGGGTAGCCGTGGTAGGCGAACACCACCGGGCGGTCGCGTGTGAAGGTGGCGTCGAAGTCGTGGTCGCTCATGCCGTGCGGGTGCTCGCTCGGGGGCTGCAGCGTCATGAGGTCGACGACGTTCACGAACCGCACCTTCAGCTCGGGCAGCTCGTGGCGCAGGATGTCGGCCGCCGCCAACGCCTCCAGCGTGGGCACGTCGCCGGCGCTGGCCAGGACGACGTCGGGTTCGCCCTCCACGTCGCTGCTGGCCCACGACCAGATGCCGTAGCCCCGGGTGCAGTGGGCGATGGCCGCGTCCATGTCCAGGTACTGCAGCGCGGGCTGCTTGCCCGCCACGATGACATTCACGTAGTGGCGGCTGCGCAGGCAATGGTCGGCCACCGACAACAGGCAGTTGGCGTCGGGCGGCAGATACACCCGCACGATCTCGGCCTTCTTGTTGATGACGTGGTCGATGAACCCGGGATCTTGATGGCTGAAGCCGTTGTGGTCCTGGCGCCATACATGGGAAGTCAGCAGGTAGTTGAGCGAGGAGACGGGCCGCCGCCACGGCAGTCGCCGGGTCGTCTTCAGCCATTTGGCGTGCTGGTTGAACATCGAGTCGACGATGTGGATGAACGCCTCGTAGCACGAGAAGAACCCGTGGCGGCCCGTGAGCAGGTAGCCCTCCAGCCAGCCCTGGCAGGTGTGCTCGGACAGGATCTCCATCACCCGGCCGTCGGCGTCGAGGTGGTCGTCGGGGTCGTCGTCGTCGTGGTGCTCGGCCACCCAGGTGCGCCCGGTGGCCTCGAACACGGTGTCGAGGCGGTTCGACGCCGTCTCGTCGGGGCCGAAGATCCGGAAGTTGCGCGCCTCGGCGTTGGTGGCCAGGACGTCGCGCAGGAACGCGCCCAGCACCTTGGTGGCCTCGGCGGTGGTGGTGGCGGGCGCCTCGACGGCCACGGCGTAGCGGGTGAAGTCGGGCAGGCGCAGGTCACGCAGGAGGACGCCGCCGTTGGCGTGGGGGTTGGCGCTCATGCGCCGCTCGCCGACGGGAGCCAGCTCGGCGATCTCGGGCCGCAGCCGGCCCTTGTCGTCGAACAGCTCGGCCGGGCGGTAGCTGCGCATCCACGCCTCGAGCTGGCCCAGCTTGTCGGGGTCGGCCCGGAAGCCGCTGAGGGGCACCTGGTGGGCTCGCCACGACCCCATCACCTTGTGGCCGTCGACCTCGGCCGGGCCCGTCCAGCCCTTGGGAGTGCGCAGCACGATCATGGGCCAGCGGGGCCGGGCAGGCTGCCCGCCCGCTCGGGTCCCGGTGCGGGCCTCGTGCTGGATGCGGGCCACCTCGTCGAGGACGGTGTCGAGGGTGCCGGCCATCAACGGGTGCAGCCCGTCGGGGTCGTGGCCCTCGACGAGGAAGGGGCGGTAGCCGTAGCCGGTGAGGAGGTCGTTGAGCTCGCCCGGCGCCAGGCGGTCGAGCACCGTGGGGTTGGCGATCTTGAACCCGTTCAGGTGCAGGACGGGCACGACCGCGCCGTCGTGGACGGGGTTGAGGAACTTGTTCGAGTGCCAGCTGGTGGCGAGGGGGCCGGTCTCGGCCTCGCCGTCGCCGATCACGCAGGCCACCACCAGGTCGGGGTTGTCGAAGGCGGCGCCGTGGGCGTGGGCCAGGCTGTAGCCGAGCTCGCCGCCTTCATGGATGGAGCCGGGCACCTCGGGGGCGACGTGGCTGGGGACGCCGCCGGGGAAGGAGAACTGGCGGAACAGCCGGCGCAGGCCGTCGACGTCGTGGGCGACGTCGGGGTAGAGCTCGCTGTAGGTGCCCTCGAGGTAGGTGTTGGCCACCAGCCCGGGGCCGCCGTGGCCGGGCCCGGCGATGTAGATGGCGTCGAGGTCGCGTGCCCGGATGGCCCGGTTCAGATGGACGTAGACGAAGTTGAGGCCCGGCGTCGTGCCCCAGTGGCCGAGCAGCCGGGGCTTGATGTGCTCGATGCGCAGCGGCTCGGTCAGGAGCGGGTTGTCGAGGAGGTAGATCTGGCCGACCGAGAGGTAGTTGGCGGCGCGCCACCAGGCGTCGAGCCCGGCGTGCTCGGAGGGAGACAGGGTGGCGGGGGCGGCGGTCTCCACGAGGGCCTCCTGTGCGCTGAGGTCGAGGACGGGTCACGGTGACGATGTCACGGTCCCGCTGCGATCGGGTGACGACGCTACGGCAATGCCACCTCCGCGTGGGCGCCCGGCGGTACTGTCCGGCCCGTGGCGGAAGACCCCCTTCCTCGACGGCGCGCGTCTGGGCCGCGCCGCGCTCGGCGGGCCGTGGTGGTCGCGGCGCTGGCCGCCGTCGCCTTCGTTCCTGCCGCCGCCGGCGCCGCCCCCGGTGACGGCTCGACGTCGGGCTCGTCGCCGGCGACGGCGCCGGCGTCGGGCGCGGCGCCGGCGTCCGGCTCGTCCCCGGCGGACGGGTCGACACCTGCGGCGGGCGGGGGGATCGCCCCCGCCGTCAGCGCCCCCGCGGTCGCTACGCCCACCGGCCTGCGGGTCGTCGACGGGCCGCCCCTTCGCGTGCCTTCGCCGCTGGAGGTCGCCAAGCCCGGCGCCGAGGGCGAGGCGGTGGCCAACCTGCAACGCCGGCTCACCGAGCTCGGTTACTGGCTCGGGCCCGTCGACGGCAAGTACTCGGCCCTCACCGTCCAGGCGGTCATGGCCTTCCAGAAGTACAGCGACCTCGAGCGCACGGGCCGGGCCGACCTGGCCACGATCGACGCCCTGGCCGCCGCCGTCCGCCCCGTCGCCCGCACCACCGAGGGCTCCATCGCCGAGGTCGACAAGCGCCGCCAGGTCGTGCTGCTCGTGCGCGACGGGCGGGTGGAGTGGGTGTTCAACACCTCCACCGGCAGCGGCAAGCGCTACACCGAGACGGGCACCTCGGGCAAAGAGGTCTCGGGCACCGCCGTCACACCCGACGGGCGCTTCACCATCAACCGGGAGATCGCCCAGGGCTGGCGCGAGTCCGAGCTCGGCCTGCTGTGGCGCCCCAAGTACTTCAACGGTGGCATCGCCTTCCACGGCGCGCCCAACGTTCCCGCCTACCCAGCCTCGCACGGCTGCGTGCGGCTCACGGTGAAGGCGATGGACTTCATGTGGGAGCAGAACTACCTGCCCCAGGGCCTGCCCGTCTGGGTGTACAGCGACTAGACCTCCCGGCGTGGCCGGAACCCACCGTGGCCTCGCCCTCTGGGACTGGTTGCGCCTGAGCGCCGCCCGCGCTCCCCAGCGGGCGTGCTTCATCGACGAGGGCGAAGGGCGCACGCTCACCTTCGCCGAGGTCAACGAGCGCGTCGACCGCCTGGCCGGCGCGCTGGCCGCCGCCGGCGTTTCCAAGGGCGACACCGTGGCCATCCTGGCCGTCGACTCCTACCGCTACATGGAGACGATGCTCGCCTCCATGAAGCTGGGCACCACCTACGTGCCCCTGAACTACCGCCTGGCCGAGCCCGAGGTGCAGACGCTGGTGGCGGCGGCCGAAGCCCGGTGGCTGTTCGTGAGCTCGCGGTACGTCGAGCTCGCCCAGCGTCTGGCCACCGCTGACGGGCGGCCGTTGCGGGTCGTGAGCTACGACGGCGGCGGCGAGGCCGGCGCGGTGGAGGACTACGAGGCACTGCTGGCCGGCGCCGCCGGCCCGCCGGATGTCGTCGTCGAGGACGAGGACATCCTCGGCCTGGCCTTCACCAGCGGCACCACCGGACTGCCCAAGGGGGTGCTGCAGTCCCAGCGGATGATGAAGAACATGGTCCTGCACATGATGGGGGACTACGCCGTGACGGCCGAGGAGTGCCGGTACTCGGCGGCGCCGATGTTCCACATCTCGGGCATGGCGATGGTGCTGCTCGGCGTCGCCCGGGCCTTTCCCTCGGTGCTCAACCGCCAGTTCGAGCCCGAAAAGGTCGTCGGCTGGATGCAGTCGGGACTGCTCACGGCCTGCTTCGCGGTGCCCACGATGATCAACACGATGGTGCACCTGCCCGAGGCCCGGGCCGCCGCCTACCCGAACCTGCGCACCATCCTCTACGGGGCCGCCCCCATGCCGCCGGCGCTCCTGCGGGCGGCCATGGACACCTTCGGCTGCGACTTCATCCAGGCCTTCGGCGCCGGCACCGAGGCCGGGCTGCAGACCGTGCTCACCGCCGCCGACCACCGCCGGGCCCTGGCCGGCGAGGAGCACCTCCTGGGCTCCATCGGTAAGCCCGCCTTCGGTGTCGACCTGCGCCTGTGCGACGACGACTGGCGCGACGTGCCCCGGGGCGAGGTGGGCGAGATCGTGACCCGAAGCGACTCGGTGATGAGCGGCTACCTGCGCAACCCCGGGGCCACCGCCGAGTCCCTGCGCGACGGCTGGTTCCGCGCCGGCGATCTGGCGTGGATGGACGCCGAGGGCTATCTGTACCTCGGCGGCCGCAGGAAGGACATGATCATCCGGGGCGGCGAGAACGTGTACCCGATCGAGATCGAGAGCGTGCTGGCCGAGCATCCCGCCGTCCTCGACGTGGCCGTCATCGGCGTCCCCGACGAGCACTGGGGCGAAGTCGTCGGCGCCTGCCTGATCGCCCGGCCCGGCCACGAGCGGCCCGGCGACGACGACCTGCGGGCTCACTGCCGGGCTCGCCTGGCCGCCTACAAGGTGCCGGTGCAGTTCACCTGGCTGGACGCCTTCCCCCTCAACGCCAGCGGCAAGGTGCTCAAGCGCGAGCTCCGGGCGGCCGCGGTGGCGGCGGTGGGCGGCGGCTGATGTCGCCGACGCCCGGTCCTCCCCCCCACGTCCCGGCGCCCCTCGGCGTCTCGGCGCGCCAGGAACACCCGGCCCGCCAGAACAGCAAGACGTGCTCCTGCTGGGCCGAGAGTACCGAGCGTGCCCGTTGCGGCCTGCGGAGTGGGCGCCGGCCGGCGACGTTGCGTGGCCGCCCGGCGCCCGGCCGGAGGCGAGGCGGGCACCGGAAGGGCAGGAAAGGCGACGAGGGTCACCGGCGCTGTCACAGGAATCGCGAAGAAGCGTCCCGTTTCGCGCACATGGTCGCGACAGAGTGGCCCGGTGAGCGACTTCACGCTCGAGATCAGCGGCGAAGGCGAGGTCATCACCCTCGAACCCGTTGGGGTGATCGACCTGGCCGCCGCCACCATGATGCTGGAGGCCTTGTCGGTGCTACGCCGCCAGGCGATTGCGTTCCTGCAGGTTCGCCTCGATCGCGTCACCCGGTTCACCGACGATGCCCTCACGGCACTCCGACGTCAGGGCCTCGCGCCGGCGCTCGCCTCGGCTTCGGCTCGCCGGTGACGCCGGCGGCCGAGGTGCCGGCTGCCCGGCCCCGGTTGGCGGTCAGGGGTGACGGTGTACTGAAGGTCGAGACTTGCACGGGTACGTGGCTCTTCGATCTGCGCCGCTCCCGGTTCTGCCGGGTCCCGGTCGGCACCGATCCCACCTTCCTGCCGCCCGAGGCGTGGTCGCCCTACGCCCGGCTCGTGCTGTCACCCCAGGGACTGGTGCGGGTCATGCTCGATCCCACCGCCGACCCGGGCGCCCGCACGGGTATCACCGGCTGGGTCCACGGGCCGCAGTGCCGCCGCTGTTTGCCTCACCCTGTCGGCGAGGATGAGTCCGCGACGGTGGGCGGCGACGTCTCGCTGGGCGAGGTGGCGGGGGCCGTCGCCGCTGTGGTCGTCGGCGTCGAGGGCGCCGACGTGCCCGTGGGCGTGGCCGTCGGCGCGGCCGTCTGATCGAGCTGGCGCTCGTAGTCCTCGCGCGTCACCGGGCCCAACGTCTGGGCGGCCTCGGCCGTCGGCACCTGGATGGGTTGGCCGGCCAGGGTGAAGCTCAGCGCACCCGCCCCCCGCTCGGTGAGGGTGAGCACGATCTGGGCGATGGCGAGCTCCTGGTCGACGCTGTCCAGGTCGCGGAACGACGGCCGCAGGTCGACGGCCGCCGTGCCCCGGTTGACGTCGACGCCGGCGACCTGGCCGGGGAGCAGCGCTGACCGCAGGCCGGGGGGGTCGCCGGCGCGGGGCCCCGTCACCAGCTCGTCGAGCACGACGGCGGGGGCGAGCGGAGCGCTCACGTCGCCCGTGGGCACGTCGTGCTGGACACGCACCAGCGGCTGGGGGCCACCCTGGACGTAATAGAGGCCGACCGTCTCGGTGGGCGCGGGCGGAGCGGTGGGGGGCGCCGTCGGCGCGATCGTGGTCGGCCCGGAGGTCGTGGCGGGGGCGGGGACGGTGGTGGGGGCGAGCGTGGTCGTGGCCAGCAGCGGTGGGGGTAGGGAGTCGGGGTCCACCACCTGGGCCCGGCTCTGGGTGGGCACGCCGCAGCCCACCAGCACGGTCGCCACCACCACCGCGGCCGCCATCCAGGCGCCGACCCATCGCCGGCGCCCATTCCGCCGAGGGCTCATCGGGCCGACACCGGCAACTCGACCACGAACCGGGTCCCGCCGCCGTCCCGATCCTCGACCCACGTGCGGCCGCCGTGCAGGGCGACGTGCTCGGACACCAGCGCCAGGCCCAGGCCGGTACCGACCCGGCTGCGGGCGTCGCGACCGCGGGCGAAGCGCTCGAAGATGCGCTGCTTCTCGGTGTCGGCGATCCCCGGCCCGGCGTCCTCCACGGCGATGCGCACGGCCCGGGAGCGCCCGTCGACGGCGATCCGCATCGGGCCGCCACCGTGGTGGTCGGCGTTGGCCAGCAGGTTGGCCAGCACCCGCTCGATGCGGCGCTTGTCGAGCTCCACGGGCACGTGCTCCCACGGCCGGGAGACGTCGACGGGGACGGCGGCGTAGCCGTTGGCCGCCGCCACCCGGGGCACGAAATCCCCGAGCACCACCGGCTCACAGTGCAGTTCGGCGACGCCGGCGTCGAACCGGGAGATCTCCAACAGGTCGAGCACCATCTGGTCGAAGCGGCGCACCTGGGCCACTACCAGGTCGAGGGCTTGGCGGCTGCGCTCGGGCACCTCGGCCCGGCGCTTGTCGAGCACTTCAACGGCGGCGGCGAGGGCGGTGATGGGGGAGCGCAGCTCGTGGCTGACGTCGGAGGCGAAGCGGGCCTCGCGCTGGATGCGGGCCTGCAGGGCGTCGGCCATGTCGTTGAAGGAGGTGATCAACCGGTCGAGATCCGGGTCGGACTCGGGGGTGAGGCGGGCGTCGAGGCCGCCGGAGGCGAGTTCGCTGGCGGCGCTGGCGACCTTGCGGAGGGGCCGGAACAGGCGCCGGCTGGCGGTGAAGCCCACCAGGGCGGCCAGGGCGGTGACGACGGCGGTGCCGACGCCGAGCGACGCGGCGATGAGGCTCAGGGTGCGATCGGTGCCGTCCATCGGGAAGACCTCGAAGTACGACGCCCCGACGCTGGGCATGTTGAAGCCCACGGCCAGCATGGGGTCGCCGTCGGGGGCGGCGAAGAGCTGGCGGGCGGCGCGTCCGGGGGTGGGCACGACCTCGTCCCGCAGCGACAGCGGCAGCGCCGTGCCGGCGTCCACCCGCTGGCTGAACCACCGGTCGTTGAAATAGACGGCGGCGAACCCGCTGGCCTCGGTGCGGAGCTGGCGCAGCTCGCTGTCGAGGTCGACGCGGGGGCGTTGGAGCGAGGCCCGTATGCGCTCGGCGTTGCGGGAGGCGCTGCTGAGCACGACCTGGTTGCGCTGGTCGATCAGGAAGTTGCGGGCCAGGGCGTAGGTGACGAGGGAGAGGCCGGCGGACAACAGCAGCCCGGCCAGCCCGAAGGCGATGGTGGAGCGGGCCCGCAGCCCCAGCGCCGCGCGCCGTCGGCGCGCCGGCGGCTGGGGACGTCCCACGCCCCCAGCCTTCCCCATCCCCGTCCCCTCATGCCGCCGCTTCGGCGGGGTTCCGCCGCCCCCTACGGGGGGCGGCACGGTCGTCGTGTTCGCTCGGAGGAGGCGGGACACGCACGACCTCGATGCACTCGGTGGGGCCCTCGGGGGGAGGATCGGGGGCCCCACCTATCAGGGTGGAACGGGCGGGATGCTGCACGCTCTATGTGACGGAGCGACGCTGTCTGCGCGCGCATCCGGTAACAATCGTCGCTCGGGGCGCGTCGGGGCCGCGGCTAGCGTGGCCCGCGGGGAGGGGCGGTGCATCGGCTGTTGTTCATCGAGGACGACGACTCCATCCGGCTGGCGCTCACGCTGGCCCTGGAGGACGAGGGCTACGCCGTCATCGAGGCGCCCAGCGGGCAGCGGGGCCTCGAGCTGTTCGACGCCGAGGATCCCGACCTGGTGCTGGTCGACCTGCGCCTCCCCGACATCCAGGGATTCGATGTCTGCCGGATGTTGCGAGCCCGCAGCATCACCCCGATCATCATCGTCACCGCCCAGACCGACACCCACGACCTCGTGGCCGGCCTCGAGGCCGGGGCTGACGACTATGTGACCAAGCCGGTCGTGCCCAAGGAGCTGGCCGCCCGCATCCGGGCGCTCCTGCGGCGGATCCAGCTCCAAGGGGCGTCGGCCTTGCGGCCGAATCGCACGGCCGTCTTCGGCGACCTCGAGCTCCGCCAGGACGAGGGCTTGGTGCTCAAGGCCGGTCAGCCCCTCCAGCTCACCAAGACGGAGTTTCGGCTGCTGTGCGAGTTCGCCGAGCACCCGGGCATGGTGCTCTCGCGCGACCAGCTGCTCGAGCGGGTGTGGGGCTATGACTACCTCGGTGACTCGCGGCTGGTCGACGCCCACATCCGCCGGCTGCGGCTGAAGGTGGAGGACGAGGCCGACAACCCCCGGTTGGTGGTCACGGTGCGGGGGCTCGGATACAAGCTGGCGGCGTGAGCTGGCGGACGTGGTGGGACCGCCGGCGTGCTCGTGGGCCTGCGGCCCGGGTGACGGGCGAACCCGGCGGTGGGGTGAGCTCGTGGCACCTGTGGTGGGTGCTGCCGCCCTCCCATGCGCCGGTGGCGTCGGTGGCGGCGACGCTGACGGTCGTGGAGCCGCCGGTCGTCGACCGGCTGTACTTCTGGGCGCTGCAGGCGTCGTTCATCGGCAATGGCCGGCGCTACGGCGCCGCCCACCTCGGCCTCCAGTGGAACCCTCGGTTCCCGGGGGCGCGAGCGGTGAATTGGGGCGGCTACGCCGAGGGCGGCGGGACCAGCGGGATCCTCCGGGGGACGCCGTCGCCCCTGTCGTCGACGCCCGATGACCCCAACACCCGGGACTACCCGTGGGTCCCCGGCCGCCCGTACCGGCTCGTGATCACGCGGGGCGGGGTCGGGTGGCGGGGTTCGGTGACGGACCTCGTCACCGGCGACGAGGTCGTGGTCCGCGAGCTCCTCGCCGGCGGCGACCAGCTGGACGCGCCCGTGGTGTGGAGCGAGCTGTTCTGCCGCTGCGACCACCCGTCGGTGGCGGTCACGTGGCGCGATCTGGCCGCGGTGGGGGTCGACGGGTCGGCCGTCCCCGTGCCGGCCGTACGCACGACGTTCCCGACCGGCGGCGACTGCGAGAACACGACCGTCGAGGTCGTCGACGGCGCCCTCGTGCAGCGGAACAACACGCCCCGAGGGGTGCGGGCCGGAGCCGTGCTGTCGCTCCCGGACGGCGACCCGCGACGCTAGGGTGAACGCTCCCGTTCCGACGGCGACGTGGCCGAGTGGTTTAGGCAAGGGCCTGCAAAGCCCTGTACAGGGGTTCGATTCCCCTCGTCGCCTCCCCCTGCTCACGTGCTAAAGTTGCAGGTGAGAGCCACTTTTGGGGTCTTCCGGTGTTGACCGGTGTCGACCCCTGGTGACCGCTCGGGCACGGTGGTTCGCGCCCCATCCGCGCCCTTTTCGCGCCCTGAGGAGTGTCGCCGTGGGGTACATCCAGAAGCAGAACGGCCGCTACCGGGCCCGGTTCCGAGATCCGCTCGGCCGGGTCCACTCTCGGACGTTCAAGCGGCGCGCCGATGCCGATCGCTTCCTGCTCGAGGTGGAGGCGGACAAGCTGCGGGGGGAGTGGGTCGACCCGCGTGATGCCGACATGCCGGTCGCCTCCTGGGCCCAGGAGTTCATGGCCCTGTCCCGTCGCCTGGCGACCACCACGCAGGAGACCTACCAGCGGGACCTCGACCACTACGTCCTGCCCCGCTTCGGCCGCTACCGGCTCGGCCGCCTGCCCGCGAACGAGATCGAGAACTGGCTGAACGACGAACTCGAAGCCGGCCTCGCCCCGAGCTCGGTGCACCGTCACTACCGGACACTGCGGCGAATGCTCGCCGTCGCCGTCCAGAAGCAGAAGCTCCTCCAGAACCCGTGCGACCGGGTCGACGCGCCCCGGGTCCCCCAGCGGCACATGGTCTTCCTCGACTGGGAGCAGGTCCTCCGCCTCGCCGACGGCCACAGCGACCGGTTCCGTGCCCTCATCTACCTCGCGGTCGACAGCGGCATGCGCTGGAGCGAGCTCGTCGGCTTGCGCCGTGCCCGGCTTGATCTCCCAAGGCGCAAGGTGCGCGTGACCGAGCAACTGGTCCGCCTCCATTCGGGCGAGTTCCAGCGGAGAGAGCCGAACACCGCCGCCCGCGTGCGCTCCATCACGGTCTCCCGGTTCACCGCTTACGTCTTGACCGACCACCTCGACCGCTTCGCCGGTCCTGGACCCGACGGACGATATGGGCCGAAGCCGGGCGGCCAGAGGAGCGCGTTCAGCGCAGTCCGAGCGGCGACAGGGTGCGCCCGGTATAACGGTTCGTTGGGGACGCGCCTCCGGCGTGTTCCGCGCCTCGTGGGACGCGTGTGCAGGAACCCTGGTCACGTCAACCCACACCGCCGGCGCACCTCGTCGCCACCCGAGCACAGCGGCGAGTGATGACGAGCGATGAGGCTAATAGCTGAGAGCCCCCACTTGGGTGAAGCTGATCGCGAACCGGTTTGCGTTCGTCGGGTCTGACGGGTCCTCGGTCACGGTGAACGTGGTCGTCAAGGTTCCACTTGCATCGGCGAACCGCCCCGTGCCGCCGGTAAACGACTCTTGGACGGGCGGAGCAGTGGTTGTTATGAACAACATGTCACCGTTTGCCGTCGTTATCGAAATCATATTGCCGCCGCCAAGAATACCTTCGGTATGAAAAGTGCTCTTACCCAAGTGAGACCCTTAGACGTACCGTCGATCACGTAACTGCCACCCGTGACTACTCCAATTCCACTCGCTGATGCACGGAACGGTCGCGCGGTGCCCTTTGCCGCGCCGAAGGACGTCTCCGCACCGAACGTGACGAACGGTATTACGCCGACCAGTGATACAATAATCTTCCGCATCTCCAGCGCCTCCTATTCACATGTGTCCCGCCGAAAGGCCGACTCGGTCTCTCGTACTCCGAGTATTCTCGGTTGCAGTCTCATGACACCTCACCGATCCTCACGGGCGGCCTAATCGGCCAGCTCGGTGCAGATTGCCGCTGGCTCCCGTCGCCGGCTGGTACCGAAAGGTGCGGTTCGGTCGGCATGATAAGAAGGCGCCACAACGTGAGCGGGAAGCGTCAATGCTGCGACGAGCGCGTGCATGTCGTCGGACGGCTCACCAAGGTGGTAGTCCACGCCAAGGTCAAGCGTTGACGCTGATGGTGTACGTGAACTCGGAGCGGATAAAGTTTAAACGATATGTCGCAAAAAATCAGGTCGCCAAAGAAGCCGCCGGTGACTGTCACTGTGTGTGTGCCGGGCGGCAGCGGAGCAAGGAATGCTCCGATGGTGACGATGTTGTTCGTGGACGTGCTCGGGACGGGCCCGGCCACGTAGTCGAGCCCTAGCCGGGTGTGCCGTCCGTCGATCACAACTCGGACGTCGTGCGCGCCCATCTGGTTCTCTTTGCGGATGTAGCGCCGGGCCTCGGTGGGGGTCGTAGGGAACACCCCGAGCACTGGATCGGTGTCGTCGACATTGAGGATCGGGACGTAGAAGATCGTGCCCTGATCCACGGTGAACACGTTGGTCCCCGAGAACAAAAACCCTTCACCGTCCGGAGCGCCAGCTGCAGGGCCGTTCGTGTAGAGGATCTGGAACGGCGTGTTCGGGTACGCAGCGATGTCGTTACCGCTAATTGTGAAGGGCGCGACGAGCTCCGCCATTTCGGTCAAGGTGAAGCCGAAGGGGTCCGCCGATGCTCGAAGGACCCGTCCGGGCCGTGGCCCGCGTTGGTCTCCGTGATCGTCCCTCGCGTGCGAGTCGATCGGACCCGGCGACGACGACGATGCGCTGGCTGCGGTAGGGCTCAGCGCCACGCTGTTGAAGCTCACCAAAAGCGCTGCTGCGCAGGCGAGCCGATGACCCCCGCCGGGCCCGCGGCTTCTTCGAAGCCCTCGTCACCGACAACATCGGCATCGGCCGCCCCCGCGAGGTCCACGCCGTGTTCGGCCGCGATCGCCGGGGTCGCACCAGCGGGCTGCCC
>JBIOZN010000140.1:0-2097 GCA_044871175.1 Acidimicrobiales bacterium
GACGTCCCAGCGGCGCTTCGTCGCTTCGGCCTGGGCCGGGGTGCGACGTCAGGACCCGGACGGTCCGGCGCCCGCTGAGGCGGGGCGCAGCCGGCTCGGGTCGAGGCAGGGCTGATCCAACGGTCGAGGGACGCTGTCGGTCGGGCGCGCCGATCGCACCGTCAGGAACGCCACGACACCGCCGACCACGCAGAGGCAGGCCGCGACGACCATGGCGGTCCCGAAACCGTCGCTGAACTCCTCCTGGGTGCTGGCCAGGTCGAGGCCGACGACGCCGGGCAGCACCGCGACCGCCAGGAGCCCGGCCAGGCGGGCGACGGCGTTGTTCACGCCCGACGCGATGCCGAGGTGCTCCTCGTCGACCGCACCGAGCACGGTGGCGGTGAGGGGCGCGACCGTGATCGACAGGCCGAGGCCCAGCACGATCCCCGCCGGCAGCACTGCGGTCCAGAACGACGAGCCCGCGCCGACCTGGCCGAACAGGAGCAGGCCCACGGCGATCACCAACGGGCCGACGGTCATGGGGAGCCGGGGCCCGACTCGCTGGGACAGCGCGCCGAAGCGCGACGACAGCAGCAGCATCAGCAGGGTCAGGGGGAGCAACGAGGCACCCGCCTCGATCGGCGAGTAGCCCAGCACCACCTGCAGCTGGAGCACCACCAGGAAGGTGGCGGCGCCCAGTCCGGCGTACACCGCCAGCGTCGTGAGGTTGGCTCCCGTGAACTGGCGGGAGGCGAACAGGCCGAGGGGGAGCATCGGGTCCGAGGCGCGGGCTTCGATCACCACGAAGGCGACGATCAGCACGACGCCCAGCGCACCCACCGCCCACGCCGCGGCACCACCCTCGGCCGGGCCCTCGATGGCGGCGAACGCCAGCGCTGCGAGGCCGGCCGAGACGGTCACCGCGCCGGCGACGTCGATCGAGCCGTGCTCGCGGTGGTCGCTCGACTCGGGCACGTGGCGCACCGTGATGGCCACGGCCACAGCGGCGATCGGCACGTTGATCAGGAAGATCAGCCGCCACGACCATGCCTGGACCAGCCACCCGCCGACGAAGGGACCGACCGCGCTCGTCACCCCGGCCAGCGCCGACCAGGCGCCGACGGCGCGACCCCGGTCATCGGGATGGAACGACGCCGAGATGATGGCCAGGCTGCCGGGGACGAGCAGCGCGCCGCCGGCGCCCTGCAAGGCCCGGGCCAGGGTCAGCAGCGCGGCGGTGGGTGCAAGGGCGCAGAGGACCGAGGCCACCGTGAAGGCGACGAGGCCGATCACGAACACCCGCCGCCGCCCGTACCGGTCACCCAGCGAGCCGCCCAGGAGCAGCAGGCCGGTCAACGTCACCAGGTAGCCGTCGAGGATCCACTGCAGGCCGGCGAGGTCGGTGTCGAGGTCGCGGCCGATCGTGGGCAGGGCGACGTTGACGACGCTGCCGTCGAGGAAGGCGATGCCCGACCCGAGCACCGTGGCCGCGATCACCCACCGACCGGCCGCGGTCCCAGTGCGCAGCGGCTCGGCCATGCGGCCAGTCTGCCGGGACCGCCCGCCTCGCCCGCAAACCACCGTTGGGCGGGTTCGGGGCGTCCTGACGCGCGGAACTCGCCCAACGGTGGGCCTCTCGGGGAACCGCGGGGGTGCGGCCCGGCGTTGGGCCTACGGTTCCCATCGTCGACGAGGTCCTCATGCCCACCCTTCCGGGCGGCTCCACGCTGCCTCCACCCCTGCTGGCCACCGTGGTCCCCGCCCCTCCGGCTCCTCCGGCCGACGACGGCGGGCGATCCCGCTCGGCCGCGCTCGCGGCGCTCCTGGTGGTGGCGGTGGGCCTGGCCTTTGCCGATGCCTCCGTCGTGGTGCTGGCGCTGCCGGATCTGTACCGGGAGTTCGACACCACCGTCGTGGGCGTCTCGTGGGTCCTGACGGCCTACGCCATCGTGGTCACGGCGGCGGCCCTGCTGGTCGCCCTCGTGGGCCGGCGCGTCAGGCCGGGTGCGCTCACCGCAGCCGGGCTCGTGGTGTTCGCCGCGTCGTCGCTGGCCGCGGGCATCGCCGGCTCGTTCGGCTTCCTGCTGGCGGCCCGGTGCGCCCAGGGCGTCGGCG
>JBIOZN010000141.1:0-3300 GCA_044871175.1 Acidimicrobiales bacterium
GGAAGCGGCCGCAGGGCGAGCCTCCGGCGGTGAATGAAGTGATGCCGATGAGGGTGGTCTCCACCGTGCCCCGCTCGACCAGCGGGCCGCCGCTGTCACCCTGGCAGGTGTTGGGATCGAGGGCCCCGGGGTTCACGGTGCCGAGGCAGATCTGCTGGTCGGGGTTGAACGCGGGGCCGCCGTAGACGTCGTTGCAGAACGTCGGCGACTGGATCGGGCCCCTGGCCTCGTACAGGTTGTTCGGGAGGACGGGCGACCCGGCGACGTTCTGGCCCCAACCGGCCACCGCGCCCCGGCCCGACACGGGGATGTCACCCGCCGAGGCCAGCAGCACCGGCGCGACCGGCACCGGGCTGGCGAGTTGCAGGATGGAGACGTCGTTCTGCAATGAGACGTGGTCGAAGCCGGGGTGGGTCGCGTACGCAGTTACGCCGACCGCGGTGGCGGTGGTGACGTCATGGCTGCCGTAGAGGACCGTGATGCCGCTGGGCAGCACCGTGCCGATCTCGGGCTCGGCCAAGCAGTGGCCCGCGCTGAGCACGACCTGGTCGGTGATGAGCGAGCCGCCGCACCGGAACGCGTCCCCGTCGGTGTTCACGATCTCCAGCGAGACGATCCAGGGCCAATTGGCGGTGAACGTCGCCGCGCTCACCGGGTTGCCGTTCACGATCGCCGGATCGACGCCCTCGGCGCCCGCCGCCGGTAGCGCCACCACGCTGCCCACGAGCGCCCCGAGGGCGACCGCGATGACCCGGGGACGTTTCCCCAGCCTGTACATCCGCCTTCTCCTCCCCGCGCCCTGTTCGCCCCAACAGCCTTCCGCCCGGCGCGACGGGCGGGAAGCATGGCACACGCCGTGAGACGGGCGTGACGAACACGCAGGTTCCCGTGGACCTTCGTCCCTTGACCCGCCGGTGACGCCGCCGCAGGCTTGAGACGTGCCTCTCGATCCGCGTACCGGCGTCGACCACCTCGACGGGAACGAGTGTTGGGACCTCCTCCGACGCGCCGAGGTGGGCCGGCTGGCCGTGTCCATCACCGACCACCCCGACATCTTCCCGGTCAACTACGTGGTCGACCACGGCAGCATCGTGTTCCGCACGGCCGAGGGCACCAAGCTGGCCGCCTCCGTGCTCGGGCGCGCCGTGGCCTTCGAGATCGACGGGTACGACGAGGACGCGGGCGAGGCGTGGAGCGTGGTCGCCAAGGGAACCGCCAGCGAGATCGCCCGTCTCGACGAGTTGTTCGACGCCCTCGACCTGCCCCTGTTTCCGTGGCATGCCGCGCCCAAGCACCGTTTCGTGCGCATCACGCCCTCCGAGCTGACAGGGCGGCGCTTCGTCACAGTCCGGCGCGAGACCGTCTCGCCCAGCGTGCCCGACGATGGATGAGGAACGGTCCTTCGACGTCCTCGAGCGCGACGAGTGCTTCGCGCTGCTGGCGCGCGTCCCCGTCGCCCGCCTCGGGGTGGCCGAACCCGGGCTCGCTCCCCTCATCGTCCCGGTCAACTTCGTCGTCGACGACGAGACCGTGGTGTTCCGCAGCGACTGGGGCACCAAGCTCGAACTGCTGCGCCAGTACCCCGTGAGCCTCCAAGCCGACGAGTTTGACCAGCTGCACCACACCGGCTGGAGCGTCCTGCTGCAGGGCCCGGCCCACGAGGTCGACCCGGCCGAGCTCGACCACCTCGTGATCCACACGTGGGCGCCGGGCGAGCGCGAGCGCTGGGTCCGCATCGAGCCCACGCAGGTGAGTGGGCGGCGCATCCATCTGAACCTGCCGCCCCCGGACGGGCGCGGCTACCTCTAGCCCTTGCCGCCGGCGGTAAGCGGTGGCCGCCGGCTGGGGCGGTCGCACGGGCGTGCGGTACGGTGCCGGCGCCGAGCTTCGCATCCGGGAGGCGCCCACCATGTTGACCGGCGAGCAGTACATCGACTCCCTCGACGACGGGCGGTTGACCTACTTCGAGGGTCGCCGCATCAAGGACCTGCTGGGCGAGCCCGCCTTCGAGGTGCCCGTGCGCGCCATCGCCGCCGGCTACGACGCCTCCTACTCGCCCGAAGCGGGCGCGACCAACCCTTTGGTGGTGGCGCCCCGCTCGCCCGAGGAGCTGCGCGAGCGGGCCAACGTCATTCACAAGATGGACCTGGCCCTCAACGTCACCTACCAGTCGCTCATGACGCTGCTCACTGCGGGCCCCCGGTTGAAGGGCGTCGACCCGGTGTTCGTCGACCGGCTGCAGAACTACGTGGAGGACGCCCGCTCGCGCGACATCCGCATCGCCGAGTGCATCACCGACGCCAAGGGCGACCGGGCCCTGCCCCCGTCCAAGCAGCACGACCCCGACCTGTACGTGCGGGTGGTCGAGCGCCGCCGCGACGGCGTGGTGATCCGGGGCGCCAAGCTGCACATCAGCGCCGGGTCGCTGGTGCACGACCTGATGGTGCTGCCCACCAAGGCGATGAAGCCGGGCGAAGAGGATTACTCGATCGCCTGCGCCGTACCGGTGAGCTCGCCCGGCGTGCGCATCGTGAACACCACCTTCCACCCGCGGGGCGACGACGTGCGCCATTACCCGGTGAGCGCCCGGGTCAGCATGCCCGACGGGTTCGTGGTGTTCGACGACGTGTTCGTGCCCCACGAGCGGGTGTTCCTCGACGCCGACCCGGCCAACGCCGCCGTGTTCGCCCATTCGCTCGGGTTGTGGGAGCGCCTCGGCGGCATCACCTTCATGGTCGCCCAGGCCGACGAGCTGGTGGGCCTGGCCCAGCTCATCGCCGAGGCCAACGGGCTGGCCAAGGCCTCCCACATCCGGGACAAGATCGACGAGATGCTCATCCACGCCACGCTGCTGCGGGCCGGGATGGAGGCGGCGCTGGCCCATGCCCACGCCACCCCCGAGGGCTACTACTACCCCGACGAACTGTTCACCAACGCGGCGAAGTACCAGGGGGCGGCCCAGTTCAACCTGATGGTGCGCCACCTGCACGACATCGCCGGGGGAGCCGTCCTCACCTCTCCCACCCTGGCCGACCTCGACAATCCCGAGACGGGCCCGTACGTGGAGAAGTACATGGCCACCATGGAGGGCGTGCCCGCCGAGCACCGGATGCGGCTGTTCCACGCCATCCGCGACCTCACCGCCGACGCCTACGGCGGGTGGCACCTCGTCACCAACCTGCAGTCGGGCGGCGGCCTGCTGGCCCAGCGCCTGGTCACCCGCCGGCACTACGACATGAACCGGGCCAAGGCCCTGGCCCGCCACGCCGCCGGCCTCGCCGACGACGCCTGAGGTCTCGA
>JBIOZN010000142.1:0-12450 GCA_044871175.1 Acidimicrobiales bacterium
CCGACGAATCTGGGGCACTCGGGGCGGAGCCCCGAGAAGAGCGAGCGCCTATCGGCGCTCGCTCTGAGGCCTATCGTTACCGGGCTGCGTCGAGGAGGAGAACCTCATGGCTACCGACCTGCACGACGACACCCAGGCCCTGGCCGGGCTCAACGCCGCCCGGCGGATGTCCCACGGCGAACAGCTGGCCCGGGTGGCCCGGCGCGTGCCCGACAAGATCGCCTACAAGTTCCGGGACGAGACCCGTACCTACCGTGAGCTCGACGAGCGGGTCACCCGGCTGGCCAACGCCCTGCGCGCTCGCGGCGTCGAGCAGGGCGACCGGGTGGCGACGCTGTCGATGAACTCCATCGAGGTGGTCGAGACCTACTTCGCTGCCGCCCGCCTGGGCGCCCTGTGCGTGCCCGTCAACTTCCGGCTGGTGGCGGCCGAGATCGAGTACATCGCCCAGGACTGCGGGGCCAAGGCGATCGTCGTCAGCCAAGAGCTGGCGCCGCTGGTGGGCGAGACCCGCACCGAGGTCCCCACGCTGGCCACCGCCCTGGTGGTGGGCGACGACGCCACCGCCGCCGGGCCCGGTGCCGAGCGCTACGAGGACGCCCTGGCGGCGGCCTCGACCGAACCCCCCGGGGTGGACGTGGGTGAGCACGACCCGGCCTTCATCATGTACACCTCGGGCACCACCGGCCGCCCCAAGGGCGCCGTGCTCAGCCACTTCAACCTGCTCATGAACACCTTCAACATGATGGTGTTCATGGGGCCGATCACGGGCAGCGACGAGGTGTGGCTGTCGGGTCTGCCGCTGTTCCACATCGGGGGGCTCAACGGGATCCTGCCGTACTTCATCCTGGGCGGGACGTCGATCATCCTGCCCTCGGGCCAGTTCGACGCCACCGAGGTCGTCGACATGCTCGAGCGCGAGCAGATCACCGGGTGCTACTTCGTGCCCACGCAATGGCAGCAGATCTGCGCCGTCCCCGGCGTCAAGGACCGCCGGCTCGCCCTGCGCCGCATCTCGTGGGGCGCCTCGGTGGCGCCGCCGTCCGTGCTGCAGGCGATGGCCGAGACGTTCCCGGGCGTACCCAACTTCAACGCCTTCGGGCAGACCGAGATGAGCTCGGTCACCTGCGTGCTGCGGGGTGAGGACGCGGTCCGCAAGATGGGGTCGGTAGGGACGCCCATCCCCAACATCGAGGCCCGCATCGTCGACGACGACATGCGCGACGTCGCCACCGACGAGGTGGGCGAGATCGTGTACCGCGGCCCCACCGTGCTGCAGGAGTACTGGAACAAGCCCGAGGCGACGGCCGACGCCTTCGCCGGTGGCTGGTTCCACTCGGGCGACCTCGTGCGCCGCGACGCCGACGGCTACATCTACGTCGTCGACCGCAAGAAGGACATGATCATCTCCGGCGGCGAGAACATCTATTGCGCCGAGGTGGAAGCGGTGATCGACGCCCATCCCAAGGTGCGCGAGGTCGCCCTCATCGGCATGCCGCACGAGAAGTGGGTGGAGACGCCCCGCGCCATCGTGGTGGCCGCCGATCCCGCCGATCCGCCGGGCGAGGACGAGATCGTCGACTGGTGCCGCGAGCGCCTGGCGTCCTACAAGAAGCCGACCTCGGTGGTGGTGGTCGACGAACTGCCCCGCAACGCCAGCGGCAAGGTGCTGAAGACCAACCTGCGCGACCAGTACGCCAAGGCGTAGCTCGTCAGCGGCGTCCCAGGGGTCAGAAAAGGTCCCAGTACGAGTCGCGGGCCTTCATCTGCTCCACCGTCTCCTCCAGGATGATCCGGCCCGAGCGCATCACGTAGGCCCGGTCGGTGATGCGCAGGGCCTGCACCACGTTCTGCTCGAGGAGCAGCACCGAGAGCCGTTGCGTCTCGGCCAGCAGCTTGACGGCGTCGAAGATGTGCTGCACGACGCTGGGGGCGAGGCCCAGTGACGGCTCGTCGAGCATCAGCAGGCGGGGTCCGGCCATGAGCAGCAGGCCCAGGCTGAGCATGCGTTGCTGACCGCCCGACAGCGTGCCCGCCTGCTGGCGGGTGCGCTCCTTCAGGATGGGGAACAGCTCGTAGACCTGGTCGAAGCGGGCGTCGCGCACGTCGGGGGGCGCGTTGGCCGCCCCCAGCAGCAGGTTGTCGAGCACGCTGAGATCCTGGAAGACGAAGCGCTCGGAGGGGATCATGGCCATGCCCGCCTTGACGTTGTGGCGCGAGCTGGCCTTGGTGACGTCGTTGCCCTCGTAGATGATCGTGCCGCCCAGCGGCGGGATGAGGCCGAGGATGGTGCGGATCGTGGTGCTCTTGCCCGAGCCGTTGTGCCCGAGAAGGGTGACGATCTCGCCCTCGGCCACCCGCAGGCTGACGTCGAACACCACCTGCTTGCGTCCGTAGCCGGCGTCGAGGTGCTCGAGGCCCAGGCGGGTGGGCGAGGAGCCGTCGACGCTGGGGGGTGCCCCGCGGACGTCGGCGAAGGCGCGGTCAGGTTCCAAAGTAGGCCTCCGCCAGACGAGGCGACTCGGTGAGCTCGTGGATGGTGCCCTGGGCGGTGATCCGCCCCAGTTCCATAAAGTACGTGTGGTCGGCGAGACGGCCCACCACGGCCAGGTTGTGCTCGACGATGCAGATGGTGCGGCCCTGCGTACGTAGGTCCTCGACCAGGCCCAGCATGGCGTCGACCCACTGGGTGTCGATGCCCGACGCGGGCTCGTCGAGCAGCAGCACGTCGGCCTCGGTGGCCAGCACGCGGGCGAGGGCCACGAGCTTGGATTGGCCGTACGACAGGGCGCCGGCCGGGATGGCGGCGAAGTCCTGCATGCCGACGAACTTGAGCCAGCGCATGGCCTGCTCGCACGTTTCCCGCTCGGCCCGGTTGGCCGTGCCCGGCTGGAGGAAGAGCTTGGCCAGGCCCTCGCCCGGTTGGTGCTGGACGGCCATGGCCACGTTCTGGACGCAGGGGAGGCGGTGGAACAGCCGCACGTCCTGGAACGACCGCACCATGCCCAGGCGCGCCACCTCGTCGGGGTTCTTGCCCACCAGCTCCTGCCCGTTCAGCTGCACCGAGCCGTGGTCGGGGCGGATGAAACCCGTGAGGAGGTTGAACACGGTCGTCTTGCCGGCGCCGTTGGGACCGACGAGGGCGGTGATGGTGCCCCGGCGCAGATCCATCTCGAGGTCCTCGGCGGCGGTGATGCCCCCGAAGCGCTTGGTGAGGCCGCGCACCTCGAGTACGACCGGGGAGGCCTGCCACATGGCCTCGCTCTGCGCCTCGCTCCGGGCATCCACGACGATGCCGTGCTCGGACACTGCCGCGGTGGGAGCCGCTTCGGCCAGAGACGCCTCGACCGGGGGCGCCTCCTCCTCGAGGGCGGCCTTCTTCACCATCTCGATGCGCTTGGCCGAGGCGTCGGGCCGGCGCAGGATCCACCGCCACAGGGAGAACCCCTCGGGCAGCACGCCCTGAGGGCGCACGAGCATGAGCACGGCCAGCAGCAGGCCGTAGGTGACGAGGCGGACATAGCCGGCGCGCTCGGGGCTGAGGTTGACCCACTGCTCGAGCGCCGGCTGGGACCCCTGCACGATGATGGCGCCCAGCACCGAGCCGGTGAGGTTGGCCATGCCGCCGAAGATGACCATGGCGAAGATGGCCAGGGAGATGGCGAACCCGAAGACGCCCGGTGTGGCCAGCTGCAGGTAGGCCGACAGCAGCCCGCCGGCCAGGCCGGCCATGGCCGACGTGATGCCGAACACGCCCACCCGGAACCAGAACACCGGTTTGCCCAGGGCCAGGGTGGCCCGGTCGTCCTCCCGCAGCCCCTTCAGCACCCGCCCGTAGGGGGACTCACCGATCCGGTAGCAGATGAGGTAGATCACGACAGCGACGACGGTCAGGGGCAGCAGCCAGTCCCGCGGGCGTGCCAGCGTCCATCCGAACAACTCGGCCTGGGGTATGCCGATCAGGCCGTAGCTGCCGCCCAGCTGCGGGAAGGTCTGGAACACCCCCAGGATCACCGACGACAACGCCAGCGTCAGCAGGATGAGGAACTCCACCGACAGCTTGGCCGCGGTCAGGGCGAGCAGGACCCCCACCACGAAGGCGAACACCATCCCGATGCCGATGGCGGGTAGGAAGTTCCAGCCCCTATTCATCACCAGGTAGCCCATTGCGTACCCGCCGATGGCGCCGAAGGCGGCGTGGGCCACCGACACCTGACCGGCGTAACCCAGCAGCACGTTCAGCGACAGGGCGAAGACGATGAAGATCAGGATCTGATCGAAATGGTTGAACCAGAGCTCCACGGTCGCTCCTCTCCCTACGCCGATCCCTGCGCCGGCCGGGCCGGGCGCAGGCGCCCCTTGAACCGGGTGAGGTCGAGCGACAGCGACACGACATAGACCAGCAGCACGACGAACACCGCCGTCTGCGTCCAGCGGGCCTCCAGCCAGATCGAGCTCCACTGCTCGATGAGGCTGATGGCGAAGCCGGTGATCAGCACCCTGATGGGCGACGAGGCGGTGCCCGCCAGGAAGGCGACGACGAAGGCGAAGATCGTCGGCTTGAAGCCCATGGCGGGGTCCACGGAGAACTTGAGCCCGTACCACAGGGCGGCCCAACCACCGAAGAACGTGCCCACGGCGAAGCACACGAGGTAGATGGACTGAGGGTTGATGCCGATGATCTGGGCCATTTCGGGGTTCACCCGAGTCGCCTTGATGGCCCGGCCGAGGGCCGTGTAGCGCAGCAGCAGAGCCAGGATCACCACCAGGGCCACGGAGCTGACGACCTGGTAGACGTCGATGTTGAACAGGATGACGCCCCACCACGTGTACACCTTCTGCGGCACGCCGAGCAGCGCCTTGGTGTCCGAGCCCCAGAACAGCCGGATGAGGTTCTCGCCGGCGATGGCGATGCCGAGCGCGGCCACGAACACTGCCAACAGGGCGGTCGCCCCCGCTCGCTTCACGATCGGCCGGTAGACGTACTGCTCGATGGCCATGCCGAACGCGGTGATCAGCACGAGGCCGAGGGCGACGCCCAGCCAGAACGGCATGTCCCAGCGCTCCGTGAAGGTGAAAATGAGGTAGGCGGTGAGGGTGTAGGTGAAGGTGAAGGCGAAATGGAACCGGCCGGTGACGCCCAGGATGAGGGCGAAGCCGACCCCGAGCAGGCCGTAGGCGGCCCCGTTGATGATGCCGCTGGCGGTGAGCTGCTTGAACGTCTCGAGGGTGACGGCGAGCACCACGGCGATCAGCCCGCCATCTTGAAGTCGGCGGCGTTCAGGTCGAAGAAGGCCTGCGGGGTGACGTCGCCGCTCCACCCCGGCTCGTAGGCGCCGCGCGAGGCGTTGATGCCGTCAGGGGTCAGCTCGAACCCGATGATGAGCGACTTGATGCCGCTGGGCTGGGCCTGGTTCATGAACGCCCCGGGGTCCTGGCCCCATGCGCCGAGGGTGAGGAGGTCGGGCTCGTTGGCCTTGATCTCGGGCAGCACGGAGGCGAAGTCGGTGGTGTTGGGCGTGAACAGCTCGTAGAGCCCGTTGAACTCGTACCCGGCGTCGGCGATGTACTTGAGCGAGGCCTCCTTGCTGATGCTGTTGGTGGGCTCGCCACCGTCCCAACCGGCGCCGGCGGCGGTGATGTGCTTCACCGCCAGGTCGATGCCCCGGGTCATCGTCTTGCCGTAGTACGAGCCGTTGCCCGACAGGGCCAGCACGGCGCCGATCGTCCAGTTCTGGCCGCGACCCGCATTGGCCGGGTCGACCTGCAGCATCTCGGCCAGGCGGGCGCCGGCGTCGCCCGCCGCCGCGCCTCCGCCGCTGGCGGCCGGCGCGTTGGTGGCGCCGGTGCCGGTGCTGGCCTCGTTGTCGTCGTCGTCGCCGCACGCCGCCAGCACAGAGGGGAAGGCCGCGATGGCTGCGCCCGCGACCCCCAGGCGGGCGAGCAGGTCGCGCCTCGACAGCCCGGCCCCGACGTCTCGCTCGCCCGTCACCTCGACCTCCCCCCTGCGGGCACGGACGGCACGGCCGGAAGCTTCCGACCGCTCCTGCGCTCGCCGTGCCGAGCGTCGTCGAACCCTCAGCTATCTAGTTCGTGCACCCGCCGTTGGCAAGCCGACGACGGTCGCCGGCGTGCCGGGCTACTGGTTGAGGTGGTGGAGCGGCGCGCCCGGGCGGGGCCAGGGCGTGCTCACGAGCCGCCCGGTGCCCGACAGGGTGATGTAGGCGGTGCGCAGGTCGTCGCCGCCGAAGCAGACGTTGGTGGTGAGGAAATCACCGGTGGCGATGAAGTCGACCAGTTCTCCCTTGGGCGACACCACCGACACACCGCCGTTCACCAGCGTGGCCACGCACACGTTGCCGTCGCCGTCGACGGCCAGGGAGTCGAGCAGCTGGAAGCCCGGGAACCCGTACAGGCACACCGAGGCGTCCACCGGGCTGGCCTCCTGGAGCACCCCCGGTGAGGTGATGGTGCGCTGCATGATGCGCCCGTTCCAGGTCTCGGCCCAGTACAGCGTGTTGCCGTCGGGGGACAGCCCGATGCCGTTGGGCTCGTGGGCGGGGAACACGACCTCGGTGATGGCCGAGCCGTCGGCCTGGGCGTAGTAGATCCCGGTGACCTTGGCGTCGCGCTCGTGGCTGTAGCCGTGGTCGGTGAAGTAGAAGCCGCCGTGGCCGTCGAACACGAGGTCGTTGGGCGCCCACAGCGGGTTGCCGTCGCACTCGGTGTAGAGGTCGGTGATCTCGCCGGTGTCGATGTCGACCCGCTGGACGCGCCCGCCGATGTAGCGCTCGGGCGTCACCGCGCCGGGGAAGGCCATGCCCTCCAGCTCCATCTCGGTGAACCGGGCGCCGTTGTTGCACACGTAGACGGCGCCCTCGGGGCCGATGGCGGCGCCGTTGGGGCCGCCCGGGATCTCGGCGATGGTCTCCTTGGTGCCGTCGGGGCGCACCCGCGTGAGGCGGGGCCCGAACATCTCGACCAGGATCACGCTGCCGTCGGCCATGGCGATGGGGCCTTCGGGGAACTTGAGTCCGGATGTGACCTCGGTGAGCTCGGGCATGCGGCGGACAGTAGGACCCCGGTCGCGAAGTTGACAAGCGGCCGACGAGGCCGATCCCCGGCGCGCCACTCTCGTCACTTCAGGTCGCCAGACGACGACAACGGACGACAGTCGCGCGCTGGGGAGAGCGGCGGCGACGGGCGCGTCGGCTGCCGTTCAGCCGGCGGCGGGCTGGTACACGGCGACGGCGTGGAAGTCGGCGGTGGCGTCGGTGGGGGTGAGCAGGAGCAGGCCCGTCTCCGACGACGGACCGGCGGCCCCGGTGGCCTGCACCGTGAGTCGGGTCGTCTGGGCCGCGGGCGCGCCGGCCTCGAGGCCCTCGACGAGGGTGAAGAGCGGCGCACCCACCGTGAACGTCTGGTCGGCGATGGTGTCGGCCGGCGCGCCGGTGCCGGAGCGGTCATAGGCCAAGACCTCGAAGCCCAACGAGGTCCCCTGGGCAGCGCCGAGGGCGGCGAGAGGAACGGTGAACACGGTGGTCGAGCTGTTCACGTCACCGATCGAGTAGTAGTGGGCGGTGGCCCGGCCGGAGGCGCCGTCGCCCACCTCCTGCACGGCCACGACGTCCTGGCCGGTGGGCCCGTTGGCCTCCCGCTCGGTGTTGTAGACCTCGTGGTCGACCTGGCCGTCGCCGTCGGTGTCGATGCGCACCAAGAACCGGGCCGGGGCCAGGGGGAGCGCCCGGCGGTCGTAGGTGGCGATGGCGAACTGCACGTTGCTCTGGTCGGCGCGCACGCCCACGGCGGCGAGGTCGACGGCGGCGGCGGCCCCGTCGGCGCCTCGCGTCGGGCTCGTGCCCGTGAGGCTGTAGGCCTCGAGCCGACCGGCAGTGGCGGGGCTGAGGTTGCGCACCTTGAGCTGGGCGCGACCCGTGGCTCCGAGCGCCACGGCATCGGCCACGGCCAGCGCCGACGCTCGGCGGGGGAGGACCTGCCAGGGCAGGTGCACGGCCTCGCTGCCCGCGGACATGGTGAGGAAGCCGTCGATCTCGGGACCGGTGAGCACGGCCCCGTCGGCGGCGCCCCCGGCCCGGCCGGCCAGCGGCCACGCGGGCAGGGCGCCCGGGTCAAGCAGCAGGGTCACCGGCACGGTGGCGGTGGCGAACGGGCCGACCGTCACCTGCGGGGGCGCGTGGGGGGTGACCGCCTTGAGGGCGGCGTCGACGGGGTCCCGGAAGGCGAAGGTGACGTCGTAGGTGCGGGTGTCGGCGGTGAGGTTGGTGACGACGACCCGGCGGGTCACGGCCCGCGCCGCGGTGACGTCGACGGTGCCGAACGTCAGCCCCACGCCGGCGTCCTCGGCTCGGAGCACCGCGTCGGCTCCGGCGGCGCGGTCGACCCGCAGCTCGCCACCGCCGACGCGCGCCACGGGGGCGGGTGACGTCCCGCCGTCGGGCTCGAGGGCACGCGTCGTCGTGTCGGCGCCGCTGACGAGCATGGCCCCGATCTGGCGGGGGGCCGCAGTCGGGATGCGCTGGAGCAGCAGCGCGGCGGCGCCGGCCACGGTGGGCGCGGCCCCGGACGTGCCCCCGAAGTCGGCGTCCTCGCCCCCCGTGCCGGCGGCCGCCGAACGCCAGGCCCCGGGGGCGCCCAGGTCGGGCTTCACGAGAGCGCCGTCGAGCGCCGGGCCCCGCGACGACGACGGCACCACCGTGCCGGCGCGGCTGACCGTTCGGGCCGGATCGATGGTGAGGGTGACCGCACCGCTCTGGGCGGCGGCGAGGAGTTGATCGCCGTAGGTCTTGTTGATGCTGAAGGTCGGTAGGGGCGTGCCTCCGCCCGAGCTGTAGGTGGGAGCCACGCCGCCGGCTGTGTCGACGACGAGGAGGGCGGCGGCGCCGGCGCGCCGGGCCTGGTCGGACTTCCGGGAGACGTCGCAGCCGCCGCGACGGGTGACCGCGATGGCGCCCGGAGGGAACGAGGCGAAGTCGTTGCGGCTGCAACCGACGGGGGCGGCGGGGACGGCGGCCGGTGCGGTGAGGGCGGCCGGCAGTGAGGGGGCCCATGCCTGGGGCACGGCGTCGGCGATCTCGCCCTCGGGGATGCCGGTGATAGCGGCCCCCTGCACGGTGATGGGCACGGCGTGGGCGGCGGGGGTCGCCGTCTCGGCCACCGACAGCACGGCGGGCGAGGTGGACGGCGCGCTCACGACGTAGGGGTGATCGGCACCGTTGCCCGCCGAGGCCACCACCAGGACGCCGAGCCGGTTGGCGTTGGCGAGGGCGTCGCTCAGGTCGTCGCCGCCGGTGCCGTAGTCGGCTCCCAGCGAGAGGTTGACGATGTCGACGGCGTCGTCGACGGTGCCGTCGCCGTCGGGGTCGAGGGCGCGGTCGACGCCCTGCAGCAAGGCGATGCCCGAACACGCCGTGCTGACGGCCGAGCACACCTTGACGGCGTAGAGGTCGGCGCCGGGGGCCAGGCCGACATGGCGGCCGTCGGCGGTTCGCCCGGCCAGGATGTCGGCCACGTGGGTGCCGTGGCCCTCACGGTCGATCGGGTTGGGGTCGGGCTGGCGCTCGCCCTGCGGCCACGTCTCGCCCACCAGATCGACCCCGCCTTTCACCTTGGGAGCGGCGGGCCCGAAAGCGGCGGCGCACGCGCCCGTAGGCGTGGCGGTGGCGGGGACCACCCCAGCCGCGTCGGCCCCTGTGCGGGCGCAGCTCTGGTAGGCGGCCGGGGTGCCGGGGCCGCCGAAGTCGGCGTGGGTGTAGTCGATGCCGGAGTCGAGGACGGCGACGCGCACCCCGGTGCCATCGACCCCTGCGTCACGCAGTGCTCGGGCGCCGACGGCGTCGGCCGCCTCCGCCAGCGGGCTGGTGGCTTCGCTGGGTGCGGGCGCGGTGACGTGGTCGCGCACACGGCGCACCGAGCGCACCCCGGGCAGAGAGGCCAGGGCGTCGAGCTGGTCGGCGTCGAGGGCCACCACCACGGCGTTCAGGGCGAGGTCGAGGCGCGCCAGCTCGGTGGCCCCGAGATCGGTGAGGGCCGGCGCCAGCGCGTCCTGCTCGGCGGTGACGGCGGCCCGCAGGGTCTGCTGTTCGGCGGCGGGCGGCAGCCCACCCGTGACCAGCGCATCAGGGGCGAGGGAGGCGGCCAGTGGTGGCGTCGAGAGCTGCACCACGACCTCGACCCGCCCGGCGGCGGTGGTGAGGTCGTCACCGATCGGCGCGCTGGTGCTGGGCGGTGCCGGGTCGGGCACCTGCCCCAGGGCGGTGCCGGGCAGCGCGGCCACGACCAGCGCGCTGGTGAGGGCCAGGGCGGCCCCCCCGTGAGCGCGGCGGAATCGTGGCATCGGCTGGCTCTCCCTCCTCGCCGGCGGCGCGTGGCCGTCGGCAACGGACCCCTGGACAGGCGTCGACGCTAGCCCTTGGCCCCCGAGCGTGCCCCGCGGTTAGCCCACGTACCACCCGAAGAGGTCGGCGACGAGCTGTGTGCCCGACTGGGTGTAGAGGGTGAACGTTGTGCCCGGATCCACACCCACGGTGGCGTGGTTCGCGATGTCCTCCCCCGGTCGGTCCACGTTGAGGTTCGACGCCCACGGCAGGGGATCACCGCTGGGGTAGGCCGTGATGAAGCCCCTGTCGAGGGCCTCCGTGGCGGTGACGTTGGCGACCACGGCCGACACGCCGGTGTCGGGGACGAGGCCGGGGGGCACCACCGCGGCGTCGACGGTCGCCGTCGCGCCCGGCGGTACGAGTCCGCCGCGGTTGCGGGTGTCGAGGGCGCGGTATGGGCTGACGGGGCGGAACAGGCCGACGACGTCTTCCGGGGCGGTGGGGCCCGTGAACCAGCCGGCCACGTCGACCACCAGGTGCGTGCCCCGCTGGGTGTAGATGCTCACCGTTCCATCCGCGCCGAGGGGCACCACCGCCTGGTCGGCGCGCGTCTCGCCGGCGTACTGCACGTTGACGTTGGACGCCCACGGCAGCGGTTCACCACCGGGGAACACCGTGACGAAACCGCGGTCAGTGGCCTCGGTGGCGGTGACGTTCAGCATCACCGACGCCGCGCCCGTGGCGGGCACACCCGCCCGCCCGGCCACCGGGAAGGTCACCGTCTGGCCGGCAACCGGCTTGTCGCCGCTGTAGTTGAGCGGACCACTCAGCGGGCGGGTGTCGAGCACCCGCTGGGGCGCGCCGATCGACTGGTACCGGCCCTCGGCCGACACCGACACCTCCTGGTAGAAGCCGGCCACGTCGGCCAGGATGTCGGTCTCGGCCTGGCTGAAGATCGACACCTTCCCGTCGAGCCGAGCGGCACCGTGACGAGGTTGGGCATCGCCTGTTGCCCGAGTGGGACGCTCGGCTGGGGCCGGGTATTGAGGTTGGAGATCGTGGGTTGCGGCTCACCTGCCGGCCACACCGTGATGTAGCCCTCTGTGTCGGGCTCGGTGGAGGTCACCGTCATCACGACCGCCGTGACGTCCTCGGCGGGCACACCCCCGCGCCCGGCGACCTGGAGGTCGAAGGCCTGGTTCGGTCCGGGCTTGTCCCCGCTGTAGCCGACCTGGCCGTTCTGGGTGCGCGTGTCGAGGATGCGGTTGGGGGTGAGGGCAACGAACCGCGACGCCGGCCGCACCGGCGGCAGGAGCTCGAACTGGTTGCGGAACGAACAGGTTGCCGTCGGGTTCTGCGGGGTGAGCGTGATCTCCACGCCCACGGTGGGGCGGTCACGGGGCGCGCCGAGCCCGCAGGTGGCGCCCTGGAGCAGCCAGCGGCCTTCGTCGGTCCCGGGCGGTCCGATCTCGGTGATGAGATACCGGCCGTAGGGCAGGTCGGTGAGCGGGTCGCCGACGGCGGTGACGGGGACACCCTCGGCCGTGGTGGTGGCCGCCTGGGCCAGGGGCAGCGTGCGGGTGAGAGGCCCGGGCACCGGCGTGACGATGTAGTCGAACGTGCCCACGGCGCCCTGGGTCGTCTTCTGGACGGTGATGGCACCCTGCGGCCTGCCCGTGTTGGTGATGGTGCAGTCGACCGTGGCCCCCGGGTCCACCGGCACGGTCCAGGCCGCATCCCCGCTCGGGGGCGGTTCGATGGCGGTCGCCGGGTCGCCGTTGCAGACGGCCGACGTCGCCTCCCACAGGATGCCGTCGCCCGGTGGGAAGGTCTCGGTCAAGGTGGCGGAGTCGCCGAGGACGTCGTCGAAGTCACCAGCGACGACCGTCTGGCCGGGCGCGGTCGTCGTGGCCGTGAGCTCAGGCAGGTCCCCGATCGCGAACGTGAACGGCCCGCCGGCGCTGCCCAACGTCGTCTTGCGCACCCGCACCCCGCGAGTGGGGGCGGCTCGGGTCGGTTCACGAATACACACGTGACGGTGTCGCCGGCGGCGAGGTCGATCGTCACCGGCGATCCCTCGAGGGGAGAAGCTGCCGGCGTGATGACGCTGCCA